>SFGF01000009.1 GCA_004556655.1 Lachnospiraceae bacterium
AAAAAATGTCAGGGAGGTCACCCAGACCGGATTTCGGACGGACTGACTACAGGTTCAAGATAAATGATAATTTTGGGATGCTTCATGAAACAACCCTGGGTATCCCCCAAACGTGTCTTGTGTGTGTTGTCTTAAGATAGTATAATATCAGAGGAGATAAAAAAATTATTTTCAAAGGAGAAATGAACATGAGAAACCATGAAAAACTGAAAAAAATATTGGGTTTGTTGCTATGTTGTTTTATGGTGTTGGGAATGCTTCCCGACATGGCACATGCGGCCGTGTCGGCTAGCCTGGAGGTTTTGAAGACCGATAAAGAAGGTTATCCTCTGTCCGGTGCGGAGTTTATCCTGACAGAAATTAATGATGACAGCGAACCAGCTAGTGAACCTGCTTATAGTGCCGTATCAGATGCAGATGGCAAAGCCGTTTTTACCAATATGGAAGATGGTGAATACATTTTGAGTGAACGGACGGCACCCGAGGGCTATATTCGCTCTGACGAAACGTATTCGTTGATTGTTCGGAATGGCGTTGTTTATGAGAAACCTGATGATAATGAAGATTTAGTATACGAATTTCGGCAGGTTACTTATATGAATATAAAAGAGCCGACATCATGCCAGTTTACTGTAAAGAAGACAGATACCAATGGAAATCCATTGCAGGGAGCAACATTTTCACTGACCGGTACCGGTAATTCTGTGGGTAAGGATTATTCGGCAGTTTCTGACCAGGATGGAATTGCGACCTTTGATGCGCCGGAAGGCTATTATACATTGACCGAGAGTGTTGCGCCGGAAGGCTATGTAAAATCGGATGAATCATATGAGATTTCCGTTTTTGATGGGAAAGTGTATTTAATTTATGTAGGGGACGAATACGGTGAGTTTAGTGATTACCAGCAGGTTACTTTTGTGAACGAAAAACTGCCAACATATCAGTTTACTGTAAAGAAGACAGATACCAATGGAAATCCATTGCAGGGAGCAACATTTTCACTGACTGGTACCGGTAATTATGTGGGTAAGAATTATACTGCAGTTTCCGGTCAGGACGGAATTGCTGTCTTTGATGCGCTGGAAGGCCTTTATACACTGACCGAGAGTGCTGCACCGGAAGGCTATGTAAAATCAGATGAGTCATATGAGATTTCTATTCATGACGGGAAAGTGTTTTTGATGGATGGACAGGATGGAAACGGATTTCCCCAGTATATTAATTATCAGCAGGTTACTTTTGTAAATGAAAAGGAGCCGGTGGTCACTGTTGCAGTTCCGTTTATCAAAGAAGTTGTGCAGAATGGTGAAAAAGTACCGGGAACTGAAACCTTCCGTTTTGAAATTATTTCAGATACCAATATCGAAAATGCAAAGATTCAGATGATTTCTAATACAGTGGTAACCAATGGTAAAGGAAATTTCAACGGCGAACTGAAATTTACTGTACCTGTAAGTAAGATGGTTTCACTGATGGATGGATTTTATATCAGAGAGGTCAAAGGAAATGCGGATGGATGGACCTATTCGGATGCGGTATATCTGGTGGTTCCTTATGTAAGTGACACTGCCAATGTTCCCGGATTCAGTGGTTTCAGTTATTATGGGGTATCCGGAAATCAGACGGATGGATTTTTAATTGATCAGACACCGTTGAATGAACTTCGCTTTATCAA
The DNA here is from genome assembly GCA_004556655.1 of Lachnospiraceae bacterium. GTDB lineage: Bacteria > Bacillota > Clostridia > Lachnospirales > Lachnospiraceae > Oliverpabstia. Next base: position 1,676 of record SFGF01000009.1, read on the forward strand.
CAGCTACAACAAAGCAGAGGAAGTAACCACAATTAAACCGACGGAACCAAATACAACTTCCGGAACGACAACGGGAACGACAGCGGGAACGACAGCGGCTTCCACGAAAACAACGATACAAGGTGTTGAGACAGGTGACAGCAGCAATATGTTCCTTTGGATTGGGTTATTGTTCGTTTCGGCAGCAGGTGTATTTGCGATGATGATGTTTAGCAGAAAAAGCAGACATCACGTGTAAGAAAACGGAATCGGAAAATAGAAAATCAAGGTGTTATCCCGGAAATCAGGGAAACACCTTGATTTTTTATATCATAAAAAAGTACTATTGAGTTTCTGTTTCCTTTGTGAAATAATAGAAATACTATGTAATGAACTCAGGAGGAATGTCCGTGTGTGCCAATCTGCGTAACCATAAAGATGTTAGTAAACATAATTACTCGATAAAAAATGAATCCTACGCCATATTTATGCGAAAGCTGTTGACTCTGGTTCTTCCCATTACCTTTCAGCAGTTTATGCTGGCGCTGGTCAGTGCTTCAGATGCTTTGATGTTGGGAGCTTTGACGCAGGATGCGCTCTCAGCAGTTTCTCTTGCCGGTCAGGTGACTTTTGTGGAAAATCTGTTTCTTGCTGCCATGACGATCGGGCTTTCTATGTTTGCGGCACAATATTGGGGTAAAAAAGATAAAGCTGCGGTAGAGCGTATCTTTGCATATGTGATGAAGATTACGATTGCCGTGTCGTTTCTGTTTTTTATTGCAGGACTCTGTATTCCCAAAACGCTGATGCGAATTTTCACAAATGAACAGGTTTTAATTGACTATGGTGCGGTTTATCTGCGGGTGGTATCCATATCATATCTTTTGACGGGTATTTCTCAGGTTTATCTGTGTGTATTAAAAAACAGCGGCAGGGCTGCCAGATCCAGCGTAATCAGTTCTGTCAGTGTTATTGTAAATATTGTATTGAATGCAGTTTTTATCTTCGGACTTTTCGGATTTCCCAGAATGGAAATTGCGGGAGCGGCGCTTGCCACAGTTGCCGCAAGAGCGATAGAGGTTATATGGTGTATTTTTGAAACTGAGAAAAAAGATCAGATCAAACTGCGATGGAAATATATTGTTAATGATGATAAGATTCTGCGGCATGATTTCTGGAAATATACCACACCGGTGCTTTGTAATGAGATCGTATGGGGAGTAGGTTTTTCTATGTATTCTGTCATTATGGGGCATCTGGGCAGTGATGCTGTGGCGGCGAATTCCATAGCCAATATTGTAAAAAATCTTGTTGCCTGCTTCTGCAACGGTCTTGGAAGTGGCGGCGGTATTATGGTAGGAAATGAGTTGGGTGCGGGTAAACTGGATACGGCCAAAGTATACGGGGGAAGACTCTGTAGACTGTCTGTTATCTGCGGTGCGGCTACGGGGATGGTTCTAATGGCCCTTACCCCGCTTGTTCTCGGGGTGACGGAGTTGACCCCACAGGCGGATGAGTATCTGAAATGGATGCTCGTCATGTGTACTTACTATATGATCGGATGCGCAGTCAATGGAACGACAATCGTCGGTATTTTCTGTGCAGGAGGGGATAGTAAGTTTGGTCTGTTCTGTGATATTGTGGTTATGTGGTGTATCGTTGTTCCGCTTGGTTTTATTTCCGCATTTGTACTTCATCTTCCTGTGCTTGCCACTTATTTTATCATGAGCATGGATGAAATGATAAAAATGCCGGCGGTATACATTCATTATAAAAAGTACAAATGGGTGAAAGATTTGACGGTAAAAGAATAGAGATGTTGAGGAGGATAAAAGATGCCGGGATATTTAATAAAAGATACAACAAAAGAAGAACGGGAGAAAATAGTAGAGGAGTCGCTTGGCAACATTTCAGCAACCTGTGATGGCTGCAGTTATTATTAAAAGCACAGTACGCTAAAACAAATAAGAAGGAGTTTTATGACAAATCAGGAGATATTAAAAATTGCGCTGCAGCAGTCCGCCTATGACTGTAACTGCAGTCCGGAGGATTTTCTGTCTTCGGACAATAAAGTTGTGATATCGAAAAAGGAAGAGCGTGCAAGAAAGTATCTGCCACTTCCTTTTGAATGCGATCTGGTGTCTTATGGAAATAATATTGTGGCACAGACAAGTGAGCGGCTGAGAAATGTTGTGTATGATTACATACAGAAATATCCGGTGGAGCACTGTTTTGAGACACCTAACATGCAAGTGTTGAATGACAGACTGAAGGAATTTGATCTGAAAATATGTTTCATGGCGGAGTATTTTCTTCCGGATATGAATCAACTGAAAAGGCTTTCCTGTGAATATCCTTTGAAAATTCTACATCAGCCGGACTTCAAAGAGTTATATACAGAAACCTGGAAAAATGCGCTCTGCAAAGATAGAAAGGAATTGGATGTTCTGGGGGTAGGTGCTTACGATGGGGATAGATTGATCGGTTTTGCAGGATGTTCCGTTGATTGTGAAACCATGTATCAGATTGGGGTCGATGTACTTCCTGAATATAGAAGAAAAGGAATTGCTTCTGCAATCACCAGTAATCTGGCAATGGAAATTATAAAACTGGGAAAGGTACCATTCTATTGTGCCGCATGGTCCAATATTAAGTCCGTGCGCAATGCCATCCGATGCGGGTTCCGTCCGGCATGGGTGGAGCTGACAGCCCGGGACAGTAACTTTACAGATAAGTTAAATACAGCAGATTAAGAGGAACATCTTATAATGAACAATGAGATCCTAAGTAATATACAGGAAAAAATAAAGAATATAAGAAAAAGACATATCGTATACGGTTTTACAGTTGTTTTCGTGTGTCTGATCGCAATATTGGGATGTGTAATAGGGGTAAATGCAAAGAAAACCCAGAAGCAGAGGGAGCAGAACAGTCAGTATGTTTTGGAGATAGATACCCTGAATGGATCACTGTCTGAAAAAGAAAGCATCATAGAGGCACATGAGGCATCCATACAGGAACTGGAGAAGAAAAACAATAATCTGGAACAGGAACTTTCAAAATATCAGGATCAGCAGGTGCAGCTTGATGATTTGAACACCAAATTTAACGAACTGATGGAAAATTACAACGAAGTGCTTGCTGAATATCAGGAAGCACAGACCACCATCGAATCATTAAATGGACAGATTGCTTCACTGAAAACAGAAAATGAAAAACTGAAGTCGGAAAATGAAAGGCTGAAAAAAGAGGCACAGCAGTTTGCATTTGGTGGTAATGATTCATCCGGGAAGATTGTATACTGGGTACCCGGAGGATCAGCCTATCATTCTACACCAGACTGTGTGGCATTGAAGTGGTCCGATAACGTACAGAGTGGTTCCATTGCGGAAAGTGGAAAAAGTAGAGCCTGCAGTCTGTGCAATTAATGGGGGAAATATGAAAGAATCAAATTATGAAATCACGAAAAAGAAAACGGCACAGCAGTTTTTGCAGTATGATCAGAAGACCATGATTGAAAAATATCATTTGGACCATGATGAGGATTATCTGTATCTGACATTTGTAAGTCAGTTATATCGTATTGATCGTACCAGCGGTCTGGTGGTAAGATGTGCGGCAGGTTCACTGCCGGAAAGAGAAGCTGGTTACGATGAAGCCATGTCCATCTACGATATTCTCTGTTATGCGAAGGAGAATTGCAGCCTTTCAGGGAAGTATTGTCTTACCAACAGTTTGAAGGGAATTGTAAAGACGAGTGTCGGCCATCCGGGAGACGGTTCTTTTCAGAAGGAAAAGATGTATTTTGATAAAGAGACAGAAAAGCTGTCTGAAGCATGCAGAAAGTTGGGAGGAGTCCCAGCGGGAAAAGGAGACGTGGCATACCGGATCCAGGTATTCCCGTTTTTGCCGGTAATTTTTCAGTTCTGGAATTCGGATGAGGATTTTGATGCAGAGATACAGTTTTTGTGGGATGAGAACACATTGCAGTACATGCATTTTGAGACACTCTGGTATGTGATGTCACATATCGTCAGACGGCTTATGGAAGAAGCAGATGGCTTGCTGCTTTGCGACCGATAAAAGAATAAAAATGCGATAGAGTATGTGATTATGTCTGGTACAAGAAGTTTCGTTAAGAGACTTCTTGTTTTTATTTTGAAAATACCTGTAATTATTACAGAAAATCAAAAAAAATTTCTAAAAAAGAAAACAGAAATGCAATATTATGAAAGAAAGCAAATGAATTCAATGGGAGGTGAAGATATGTGTCAGAAAGATATATGGGAAGCCGATCTCAAAAAAATTTTAATAAAAGTTGACTCGGATGAACTTCTTACCCGGGAAGATGCGGTGGCTCTGCTGCATATTGATAATTATTCGGAAGGTTTTTATACGCTTCTTGCTAAAGCAAATGAATTATCCCGAAAAGAATACGGCGATAAGGGGTATGTGTTTGCACAGATTGGTCTGAACAGTTCCCCTTGTCCCGGAAATTGTAAATTCTGTTCGCTGGCCTATAACAATTTTGTTGTGGAAAAAGAGACGGAAAAAACCCGGGAGGAAGTTCTGGATGAGACAAAACGGGCTGTGGAAGAGGGCGTGGATGCACTGTTCCTTATGACGACAGCTGATTATGATTTTGAGAAATATCTTGAAATCTCAAGGGAAGTAAAGAAATTGCTCCCGGAAGATACCATGTTCATTGCCAATATCGGAGATTTCGATGAAACAGGAGCAAAAAAACTGAAAGAAGCCGGATTTACAGGGGCATATCACATAGTAAGACTGAATGAAGGAATCGATACGAACCTTCCTGTGGAACAGAGAGAGAGAACTCTTGATGCGATCCAGAAGGCAGGGCTGGAACTGATCTACTGTGTAGAGCCTATAGGACCGGAACATACATACGAACAGATGGCGGATGAGATGTTAAGGGCGAGAAGATACAATGTAAATGTTATGGCATGTATGAAGAGGGTCTGTGTTCCCGGAACTCCTTTGTATGAAAAAGGAGAAATTACCGATCTGGAACTGACAAAAATCGTGGCAGTTACCCGTCTGGTGACACGACCGAAAAAATCGATGAATGTACATGAACCGAAACAGATGGCATTGCTGGCTGGTGTGAACCAGTTATATGCAGAAATAGGAATCAATCCGAGAGACTGTGCAGCGGACACGGAACAGAACAGAGGAAGCTCCATCGAAGCAATGAGAGATATGCTGAAACAGGCAGGGTATAGCAGGTAAGAAGCCTGATAGTTGAAAATATGTATTTTATGAAAGAGAGGAATGAATTATGACACCGAAAGAGACGTTGATCAAAGTATTGCATCACGAAAAAACAGACCAGGTACCGTGGGTACCATTTGCGGGAGTACATGCAGGCCGTCTGCTGGGATATACCGCAACAGAAGTTCTTCAGGATGAGGATAAATTATTTGATTCTTTGATGGAAGTAAACAAATTGTACAGACCATCCGGTCAGCCGGTGATTTTTGACCTTCAGGTAGAGGCAGAATGTCTTGGCTGTGAACTGACCTGGGCGAAGGATGCACCTCCGTCTGTATCCAAGCATCCGCTGGAGGAGGAAGAGGAACTGGAGACCCCGTGTTATTGTACGATCCCTACCAAAGAGTCCGGACGTATCCCGATGATTTTGCGGGTTATGAAACGGATGAAAGAGGCGGTAGGAGATACAACAGCCCTGTACGGACTGATCTGCGGACCATTTACACTGGCAACCCATCTGCGGGGCAATAACATTTTTATGGATATGTATGATGATGAAGAAGCAGTGGAAGAATTTCTTGCATATTGCTGCGCAATCTCGAAAAAAATGGCAGAATACTATATTGAAGCCGGAATGGATGTGATCGCAGTGGTGGATCCGTTGATCTCACAGATTTCCTCCAATCATTTTGAACAGTTCATGCATAAACCATTTTCTGAACTGTTTGCTCATATCCGTGAGCTGGGCGCTTTGTCTTCTTTCTTTGTATGCGGAGATGCTACAAGAAATATCGAGGTAATGTGCAAGACTTGTCCGGATGCTATTTCTATCGATGAAAATGTAGATATTCTGGCAGCAAAGAAAATTACCGATCAATATAATATTACCATCGGCGGAAATATCCCTCTGACAACGATTATGCTTCACGGAAATCAGCAGGATAATATGAAATTTGTTGTGGACCTTTTGGACAGCATGGAAGATAAGACGAATTTCATTCTGGCACCGGGCTGCGATATGCCGTATGCCGTACCGGTGGAAAATGCAATTGGCGTGGCTCAGGCAATGTATGAGACAGATTCTGTGCGTGAGATGCTGAAAAACTATGTGGCTGAGGATGATGATATTGAAGTAGAACTTCCGGATTATGAGCATCTGGAAAAACCATTGGTGGAAGTATTTACGCTGGATTCTGCTACCTGTGCCGCTTGTACCTACATGATGGGAGCAGCTAATGAAGCAAAAGCCACATTTGGTGATGTCATCGATATGGTGGAATACAAATTTACGGAAAAAGAAAATATTGCAAGATGTAAAAAGATGGGTGTGCCGAATCTTCCGTCCCTTTATATCAACGGTAAACTGAAATTCCGTTCCCTTATGCCTGCAAAAGAAGAACTGGAAGCGGCAATCCGTGAAGTAATGTGATGAGCAGGCTGTATCTCATCACCGGGTTTCTTGGAGCCGGAAAAACAACGTTTTTAAAACGGTTTGTGCAGCTGTTTCGGGAAAGCCGTATGCATATTATTGTAAATGAATTCGGGAAAGAAGGCATCGATGGGGAACTGATGCGTGATCTGGGAATTGCGCTGGATGAGATCAATAACGGTTCTATATTCTGTTCCTGTCGGCTGGATAAGTTTGAGGAGGTTCTGCAAAAAACACTGGCACAGTCGCCGGATGTGATTATTGTGGAAGCCTCCGGGCTTTCCGATCCGACCAATGTAAAAAAAATCCTGAATCAGACTGATAAATTTTCGGATGTACTATATATGGGATGTATCTGCCTAGTGGATGCAAAGCAGTTTCTGAAAGTGTATGAAACGGCATCTGTGGTGAAAAAACAGCTGAATGTCAGTGATCTGGTTTTGTTGAATAAGGTAGACCTGGTTTCAAAGGAACAAATTTTAAAAGTGCGGGAAACTCTGGGCAGTCAGAGACCTGATCTGCAGATTTATGAGACAACTTTTGGGCAGATTCAAAGAGAATGGTTTGAAAAAATGCAGGTGCAGGAAGAGGAGCAGGAAGCAGAGCTGTTTCAGACAGCAGATATTACACTGCGTAAATACCTTCTTCATATCCGAAAAGAAGTAAATACGGGAGAACTGCAAAATTTCCTGAAAATGATTATGGATGATACGTTCCGGATCAAGGGATTTATCCGGACAGGAGATTGCCTTTATCTGGTGAATGCAGTGGGAAATATGCTGGAGATTTCCGGATATGATGAAGGGAATTTGGAAAAAGAAAATCTTCTGGTGGTACTGTCAGGTGCGGGTATGCCTGTAAAACGGGCAATAAAAAAAGCAATGGAGTGGTACCCGGAAGTGGTGGAAAAGGTTGAGTGAAGAAGCTGTTTGCTCATGCCAATATTTAAGTCCATTATACAAAAATAAAAGATCCTATAGAAATCTATGATTTTCTACAGGATCTTTCCTATTATAGAAATTGCATTCCCGTATCAGTCCATATTCAGCATGGATTCGAAATAGCTGGACACCATTTCAAATTCTTCATCATCTTCAATGTTGCCGAGAATATCTCCTTCATCTCCCTGGCCTTCGTAGGTATAGAAATAAACATCTGCATCATCATCCACTGAACCATCATCATTCATGGGAAGAAGAGAAATATACTGCTTTCCCTCTACAATGAATGTGGTGACAACTACACATTCCAGCTCACTTCCGTCATCCAGTTCCAGAGTGATTGTATCCTGTTTTTTGTATCTTGGATCGGTTGGTCGTAACATATATATACCTCATTTCTTTAAAAGCAAGATCTCGGAAATTCGAGAATTCCGATTTCCTGCTCTTTTTTTGTTTCGTTTTGGAGTTTTAACCCCATGTTTTGTAGCACAATCTTTCCTGTTTATTTTATCACTATGTGAAAGTAAAGTCATCAATAAATTCCGTAGTTTCAAAAAGTGGAAGGATTATTTCCGGAGGAAAAAAATACGGCAGAAAGACCGAAGAAAAACAGTTCAATATAGTTTGAAAATCCTGTATTTGTGTCAATTATGAAGAAGAATTGCTTTATTTAATATGCTATATTAAATGCATAAAGACTTATGATCTATGCATGGAAATAAGAAAATAATGTTGCATATTATACAATTTTATCCGGAGAAAATTGTATAAATAGCACAAAAGAAAAGGAGATCAAAAAAATGAAAAGTTGGAAAAAGGCGGTTGGAATCGCCGCAACTGTCATCAGCGTCATTGTAGTGGGTGCAACTTTTTTTGCTGTGACAGGGACTTCTTCAAACGATACTGTACAAATCAGACTGGCTCATAACCAGGCTAAGGGATCAGAGATCGCAGATTCGATTGCTAAGATTTCAGAGTTTGTGGCAGAGGATTCCGAACAGAATCTGGAAGTATCTATCTACGCCAGCGGTGTATTGGGAACAGAAAAAGAGGAAGTAGAGATGGTGCAAGCCGGTGTTTTGGATATGGCAAAAGTCAGTTCCAATACTTTGGGACAGTTTAAAGATGAATATTCCATCTTTGCGGTTCCATATTTGTTTCAAAGTCAGCAGCATTATTATGATGCATGTGAAAACAGTGAAAAAATCAAAGAACTGTTCATGTCCACAGCAGATGACGGATATATTGCAATCGGATATTATGCGAATGGTTCAAGAAACTTTTATCTGAAAGAAGATATACCATGTACAGATCCTTCTGTATTGAAAGGTAAAAAGATTCGTTCTATGCCGAGTTCTACTTCCATGGATATGATTGAACTGATGGGTGGATCCCCGGTGCCGATGGCCGGCGGAGAGACTTACAGTGCTTTGCAGCAGGGTATTGTGGATGGCGCTGAGAACACAGAACTGGTATTGACGGTAGACGGACACCAGGATCTGGTAAAAGCTTATACATATACAGAGCACCAGTATTCACCGGATATTTATATCATCAGTACAAAGACCTGGGATCGTCTGACTGACGGACAGAAGGAACTTCTGGTTTCCTCTATTCAGAAAGCCAATGAGAATTTTAAAAGTCTCTATAACGGTATGATGGAAGAAGCAATTGCAGAGGCAGAGACACATGGGGTAACCATTTACCGTGATATTGATAAGACCGCATTTATCGAAGCGGTACAGCCGATTCACGAAGAGTATTGTGCAAGAGGCGAAGCATATAGAGCACTTTACGATGATATACAGAAATACGTAAAATAAGGAGAGGGAGAACCAGATGAAAGTATTGGATAAGATTCTTGAAAAGATCCTGGGTTTGATGGTTGCAATGATGGTACTCGGCTGTTTCTGGCAGGTATTCACTCGTTTTGTATTGAATAACCCAAGTAAATATACAGAAGAATTTTTACGTTATATGTTGATTTGGACCACGATGATGGGAGTTCCGTATGCGTATGGAAAGGATCGCCACTTGTCTATCAACCTGCTGACAAAATCTTTAAGTGAAAAAGGAAAATTAATGGTCAGTATTTTCACAGAAATCCTCATCATAGCATTGAGTGCATTTGTAATGATTGCAGGTGGATGGATGGTGACGATGAACTCTGCAGGTCAGATTTCACCGGCTATGCATATGCCGATGGAAATGTATTATGCAGGTATTCCGATTGGCGGCGTACTCATGATCGTTTATGGTGTATATCGTCTGGCAGGACATCTGAAAAAATGGAAGGAGGTAAAATAAATGGAAATTCAGGCAGCGATTGTACTTGTGGTTGTGTTCTTTTTATTGCTGGCGTACGGTGTTCCAGTATCGTTTAGTATTATCAGTTCAGCATTGGTTACAATTATTATGTTTTTAAGCCCGAGCTTTGGAATGTTCATTTCAGCACAGAAACTGGTGGGCGGTATCGACAGTTTTTCACTGCTGGCAGTGCCATTCTTTATTCTGGCAGGTCTTCTCATGAGCAGCGGCGGTATCGCCAGACGGCTGATTAACCTGGCACTTCTGATACTGGGACGGGTTCCCGGTTCACTGGCACTGACTAATGTTGCAGGTAATGCAATGTTTGGTTCCATCTCCGGTTCAGGTATTGCAGCGGCAACCGCAATCGGTGGTGTAATGAATCCTCTGGAAAAAGAACATGGTTATGATGAAACATTTTCCGCGGCTGTAAATATTGCATCCGCACCTGTAGGTCAGCTGATTCCGCCGACTACAGCTCCGATTATTTATTCTACCGCAGCAGGTGGAATTTCTGTAGCAGCTCTGCTGATGGCAGGGTGGATTCCGGGACTTCTGTGGGCAGGCCTTTGTATGGCAGTAGCGCTAATATATAGTAAGAAACATGGTTATGTGATTAAAAGTGAAAAAGTAACGGTGTCAATTGTACTGAAAACCGTGTGGGAAGCAATCCCCAGCCTTTTCCTGATCGTGATCATTATCGGAGGTATCCTGTCCGGCTACTTTACTCCGACAGAAGCATCCGGTGTGGCAGTTGTATATGCGTTCATCCTGTCTGTATGTGTATATCGAAGCATCAAGCCGTCACAGATTATGGGAATTCTGACAGATACAGCAGTTATGACTACAATTGTCATGCTGATCATCGGTGCATCATCGGTACTGAGCTTTGTACTGTCCTTTACAGGACTGCCTCAGGCCATCAGCACTTTGATGCTTGGAATTTCTGACAATAAGATCGTGATCTTGCTGGTCATCAATCTTATTCTTCTGATTGTAGGAACCTTCATGGACATGGCTCCTGCACTGTTGATTTTCACTCCTATCTTCCTGCCGGTTGTTACGGCACTGGGCATGAGTCCGATTCAGTTTGGTATCATGATGATTATGAACCTGGCAATCGGAACCATCACTCCTCCGGTTGGAAGCGTATTGTTTGTAGGATGCAGTACTGCCCATCTTCCGGTTGAGGATGTAATGAAAAAGCTGGTACCGTTCTTCCTTGTAATTGTAGCAGGACTTCTCCTGGTTACCTTCGTTCCGAGTTTGTCCATGTGGCTGCCGGATGTGTTGGGACTGTTATAATGATTGGGGATCCGCAGGGTCTGTAGAAACAAAGTGGTTCGTGTAAGTCACTGTATTTAAAGTTTTACGGTATTTCAGAGGGGACAGGGTCATGTAGTGCTTGAACATGCGCTCGAAGTATGTTAAGCTTTCAAAACCAAGGGTATGGGCAATCTCGGATATACTCATATCTGTCTCCTCAAGGTATCGTTTGGCTTTTCGGATACGGTGAATATTTGCGTATTCGTTGATGGTATAGCCGGTTACCTCTTTGAAAATCCGGCAGATATAAGACTTACTCAGGAAAAATTGCCTGGACAATTCTTCCAGGGAAATGGTGCGGTCACAGTGTTCGGACAGATAGTCAGCGATCATATAGGCTGCCTTGTATTTGGGGTTGTCAGAATCGAGAGGAGTTTCCTGGTGCTGGCGACGGACATATTCCATAAGCTTGAACAGCCAGGACAGAATATCCAGATCGATACCGATCTTGTAGTTGCGATTTCGGGTGGACAGCGCATGGCGAATATTATGGAACAGGTTTAACAGTATGGACTGTTGATTTGCGTCCAGATGGTAGACCCCATAATAATCATCCATAAACTGCAGCAGATGCAAAGAAGGATAAAGAGCATCATAGGCTTCCATTTTTTCCCTTGTTATGTACAGAATGATGCGGTTATGTCCCTCGTTGGATCCGGTGACAGATTTGGTCATATGGATCAGGTTTGAATTGACCAGGATCAAATCTCCGGCCTTGGCAAGATATCCTCGATTGTTGAAGAAAAAGATACGTTCTCCTTCAATAATATAGAAAATCTCATATTGAGAATGGAAATGCTTAATCCGCATATCAAATTTTTCATAGCGAACCATCTGTTCCAGGGAGATTCCATCGGTTTCACCAAAATAAGTAACTTTTTCCATAAATATGCCTCTCTTTCCTTTGTTTAGGGGAGTCAGATCATTATGATGTTGGGTTCCAAAGTCATGCATTTTCATACAAGCATGAAATGCATGACCTTTTGCCCCTGGCATCAACATTATTATATAATAGGATTGTATGAAAATCCAGTTTGGGAGGGTAAGATGAAAGGAATTAATCAAAAAGAAATAGAAAGAAAATTAGATTTAGTTATTGAAAAATTAATGAATCTCGGGGGTCCGGAAGATGAGCAGGAATTGGCTGCCGGCGGCGAGAAAATAGGATTTTTCAAACGTGATTTTGGTATCCGTGAGTGGGACTGGCCACAGGGAGTAGGATTGTACGGGCTTCTTAAAATCATGAAATTAAAAAACAGAGAAGAATACCGTGAATTTCTGTACGATTGGTTTAAAGAAAATATAAATGCGGGACTTCCGTCCAAAAATATTAATACTACCACACCGCTTCTGACCTTAGTAGAATTGAATGAGCTTTATCAGGATAAAGAATTCGAGGAACTGTGTCTGAAATGGGCAGATTGGCTGATGTGCTGTCTTCCGCGAACGAAAGAAGGAGGCTTCCAGCATGTGACCAGTGCTAATGGTGATCGTCTGGGTGTGCGTCTCAATGAAAATGAAATGTGGATCGATACCCTGTTTATGACGGTATTATTTTTGAATCGTATGGGACAGAAGTATCAGCGACAGGACTGGATCGATGAGTCTGTCCATCAGGTTCTGATGCATATCAAATATCTCTGTGACAAACAGACAGGCTTATTCTATCACGGTTGGACCTTCAATGAGCGCAATAACTTCGGCGGTATTTTCTGGTGCAGAGGAAACAGCTGGTTCACTCTGGGAATCCTGGATTATATTGATATGTTTGAAGGAACTATGAATGCCGGACTGAAGACATTTATCGTGGATACATACAAAGCACAGGTGGCAAAACTGAAAGAACTGCAGGATCCGGAAAGCGGTATGTGGCATACGGTTCTGACGGATAACACCAGTTATCTGGAAACTTCAGGAACAGCAGGGATTGCGGCAGGCATTATGAAAGGAATCCGTTACGGATTTTTGGATGATTCTTATCTGCCATGTGTAACAAAGGCAGTTCAGGGCATTTTAAATAATATCGATGAAGACGGCACAGTGCTGAACGTATCAGGCGGAACCGGTATGGGATATAATGCAGATCATTATAAGAACATTCTGATCGCACCGATGGCTTACGGCCAGTCTCTGACGATTCTGGCTCTGGCAGAAGCCTTGGAAATGTAAAGAAATATCCGGAAAGGGATCAGAACGTGAAGATTTTGTTTCAACAGTTTGACAGAAACAGAAAAGAGATTATGGATGATTTTTCGGATGTATGCGTGATTCCGGAAGTGTCTGATGGGTTTGATGAGTCACTTGCATCCGACGTACCGGGGATGATGCCGGTGAGTCTGTGTTCGGAAAAGGTTTCTTTTGGAATTTACGCGGTACACGTGGTTCTGGAAGCACTTGAGGATGTGGAAGAGCTGTATCTGTTTACCGGACGCAAACAACTCAGAGAAATAGTTACACTGAAAAAAGGTCAATGCCTGTCCAGGGTTTACTATCTATCTGCCGCGGAAATCATACCGCGATATTATGATAGTGTATATCCGGTGACTCGGTTATTTGTTACTTTTTGTACCGAAAAGCCGGAATGTATCCGCGTGCATGAGTGTACGGCCCAACCTGCGGAGGATACAGTCAGAATCTTTCTGTGTGGAGACTCCACGGTAACGGATCACAGCTGTGAGATACCGTATCATCCGGGAGCATGCTATGCAGGATGGGGCCAGGATCTGTTGGCATTTCTGACCGGAGAGGTGACAGTGGAAAATCAGGCACACTGCGGCCTGACTACAGAAAGCTTTCGGACAGAGGGACATTTTGAACTGGTAAGAAAGCATATACATAAGAATGATTTCTGCCTGCTGCAGTTTGCGCATAATGATCAGAAACTGGCGCATCTGATGGCAGACAGAGGATACACGGATAATCTGCATGCCTTTCTGGATGAAGTTCGGGAATGGGGCGGCAGGCCTGTTCTGGTCACGCCCCCCGGACGTAATATCTGGAATGCAGACGGTACTTATCTGGAGCTTTTGGATGCATATGCAAATGCTGTGAAAAAGCTTGCGGAGGAGACAGGGACACCATGGATAGATCTTCATGAATATTCTGTAAAGCTGATTAAAAAAATGGGAATGAAACGCAGTCGGGATTATTTTCATCCGGAAGATTATACACATACGAATGAATATGGTGCGTATCGGTTGGCGGGATTTCTTGCGAAAGAACTGGAAAAGCTGTTTCCGGACAGGATCCACTGTAAAAAAGAAGAAAAACCATTTTTGTTTGAGCCGCCTGCTGATTTGTGGGACAGCATGAACAAGACAGCCAGCCGGGTGGCGGCATCTGACCAGAAGGAACAGTTTGACCGTATGGAAAAATCCACATCAGATTTGCTGGAAGTGATTCGCGCAGCGAAAGAAGAAGCTTTCGGGAAGTAAAAAATATAACAATTCTTTTTAAAGAATGTCTTTATACGGAGTGACAGCTCTGACATAGAGACATTCTTTTTTTGATTTCCGGAAGGATTTTACAACTTTGATACAAATTTGAATAAACTCTGCCACGTGGCAGGAGTATCCTCTTTGCAGAAAACTGCAAGGGGGTATTTTTATGTGCAAAACAAAATGGAGAATTCTGATATCCGGGGCAGTGGGAGTGATCCTGCTGACAACTGCGGTATCGGCTTTTATGGGGGAAGCAACGGGAGAAAATCAATATGTGGTTGTACGGGAGGCAGTCTGGCAGGAGACAGAGAACGAGAAAAGTATTTCCGTAACAGAGCAAGAGGAAAATCTGTTGATTCTGGTAAATAAAGATCATCCGCTTCCGGAAGGCTATCAGGTAGAACTTCACTGGTTGGAAAATGGAAAAAATGCTGTGGCTGAGCAGATGTACGGGGCACTGCGGGATATGTTGACAGATGGTTCTGAAAATGGACTTGCATTCTTGGTGGCATCCGGTTATCGCAGCAAAGAGTATCAGCAGCGACTTCTGGATGAAGATATTGCATCTTCCATGGCGGAGGGAATGACTTATGAAGAAGCATATGAAAAAGAAACCAGGGAGACCATGCCGCCGGGATACAGCGAGCATGAGACCGGTCTGGCGGTAGATCTCACATCCACTTCCTATCAGATACTGGATAAAGGTCAGGAGGATACAGCAGAGAATCAGTGGCTGAGAGAAAACTGCAGCAGATACGGTTTTATCCTGCGATATCCACCGGGAAGTGAAGAAATCACAGGAATCAGCTACGAACCATGGCATTTTCGTTATGTGGGAAAAGAAGCAGCGGCTGATATCATGGCAAAAGGAATCACTCTGGAGGAATATCTGGAAAATCTACCAAGTAAATGAAAAAGGATGGAAAAAAGTTATGTTAACTACAATCGATATGGAGAAAATACTCAGCGAAAGAAAACTGTTATGTGCAGTGACGGGAACGATGCAGGTGGATGAAACGCAGGTACGCTGGATTACCTGTGATTCACGGGAGGCGGCTTTGGGGACTGTGTTTATCTGTAAAGGAGCCGCATTTCGGAAAAAGTATCTGGATGATGCCATCAGGCAGGGATGTATCGCTTACATCAGTGAGAAACCTTATGAAACACAACAGGAAATCAGAGGATGGATCGTAAAGGATATCCGGAAGGCCATGGCGGTGATATCTGCTGCATTTTTTGAGTATGAGCCGGATCGCCCGATTCTGATTGGTATTACCGGCACCAAGGGGAAAACAACGACTGCCTGGTATCTGAAAGCTATGTTGGATCGTTGGCAGACAAGGCAGGGGAACCCGAAGACCGGTCTGATATCTACAGTGGCAAATTATGACGGAGCTCGCTGTGAAGACGCAGTTATGACAACTCCGGAAGCACCGACGCTCCATGAAATTCTGGCAAAAACCAAGGCAAACGGACTGTCACATGTGACGATGGAAGTTTCCAGTCAGGCATTAAAGTACAGGAGAGTGCAGGAAATGAAATTTCGGGTGGGCATTTTCCTGAATATCTCGGAAGATCATATCAGTCCTCAGGAGCATGAGGATTTTGAGGATTATTTTAGTTCCAAATTGTCTGTTTTCCGCCAAAGTGAAATCGCCTGTGTGAATCTGGATTCGGCTCATGCGGACAGAATCCTGAAAGCTGCCAGAAAATCAAGAAGAACGATTACATTTGGACAGAATCCCTGTGCCGATCTGTGCTGTCAGGATATTCATATGGTGAATGGGAAAATAACCTTTTTGGTCAGCTGTGACTGCTTTAGGGAAAGATTTTCATTGGGAATGAAGGGTAGATTTAATATAGAAAATGCAATGGCGGCCATTGCGGCGGGTTATGCGCTGGGGATACCGGTATTATATATGAAGGAAGCTCTGGCGTCCACGTATGTGCCGGGACGGATGGAAACGTTTTTCAGTGAAGACAAACATGTCTGTGGTATCGTAGATTTTGCTCACAATCGTTTAAGCTTTGAAAGGTTGTTTGATGCGGTATATCAGGAATATCCTTCCTACACAAAAGTTATCACTGTGTTTGGATGTCCGGGCGGGAAGGCATTGAACAGAAGAAAAGAACTGGGGACACTGGCGGGATTATTTTCAGATTTTGTTTATATTACTTCAGATAGCCCGGGTATGGAACACCAGGAAAAAATAGCGGCGGAAGTACGCGGATATGTAGAAAGGGTCGGGTGTGCCTGCGAATGCGTTGAGGAACGTGAAGAAGCCATCAGGAAAGCTGTTTGGATGGCTTATGGCATGAAAGAAAAAGCACTGATCCTGGTGCTGGGACGGGGAAGTGAGAAATATCAGAAAATAGGAAAACAGAACTGCAGCTATCCCACAGATTCCTATCTGCTGGAAGAAGCAATGAAAATACAGGGTATTCCGGAGAAATAATTTATGCTATAATGAGAAGCGGAAAGCGTATCTTGCTTAAAGAAGTCTTAAATTACAGGGGAGGATTTATGGCAAAGAAAAAGAAGAAAAAAAGTAGTTCCGGATTTTTCTGGAAACTGTTATTTTTGATGGCGCTGGCAGCGTTCTGTTTCTCGGCTTATCAGTTATATACCATATATCAGGGGTATAAAGCAGGCGTAGATGAGTATTCTTCGGTAGCGCATGAGACGGTTGTGAAAACACAGGAACCGCTGATTCCAAAAGAACAGAAATTAACGGAAGATGGTCAGCTTTTAGCCGTACAGTACCCGGATTATCAGCCACCGCAAGTGGATTTTGAGGAGCTGCGACAGATGAACAGTGATGTGATCGGTTGGCTGGAGATTGAAGCCATTCCCGAAATCAGCTATCCTGTCGTACAGGGAACGGATAATGAGTATTATCTGCACAAAACATTTAAGAAAACAGACAACTATGCAGGTTCCATATTTGTGGACTGTATAAACAGCGGCGATTTTACAGACTGTAATACCATTATATACGGGCACAATATGAAAAATGGTTCCATGTTCGGAAAACTGAAACGTCTCTGTGAAAATGAAAAATACAAGGACAGCAAATATCTTTGGATCTGTACACCGGAGGGTAAGTACCGGTATGAAATATTTTCTATGCAGTATGCGCAGGTGGACAGTGAGACTTACACACTTTACAGTGAGCATGACGATGCTTTCGGAGGGTATCTGGAACGAATGGCTGCAAAATCACAGGTGGATATGAATACGCAGGATCTGACAAAAGACGATTATGTTGTTACGTTGTCAACGTGTACATCTGATGATAATGTAAGATTTGTTGTGCAGGCCCGATGGGTGGCGACCTATTAGAAGCAGGAGGTAAAGAATATGGGCGAAGAGTATCTGGGAAAGGAAATGGAAAAACTTCAGGAACTGATTGATAAGTATGACAGGATTGTCTTTTTTGGAGGTGCGGGGGTATCTACAGAGAGCGGTATTCCTGATTTTCGCAGTGTAGACGGGTTATATAATCAGAAGTATGATTATCCTCCGGAGACGATTTTGAGCCACAGCTTTTTTATGCGCTATCCGGAAGAATTTTATCGTTTTTACCGGGATAAAATGTTGGCACTGGATGCGAAACCAAACGCTGCACATTTGAAACTGGCAGAATTGGAAGATGCGGGAAAGCTTACGGGAGTTGTAACCCAGAATATTGACGGGCTTCATCAGAAAGCAGGAAGTCATCATGTGATGGAACTGCATGGATCTGTCCACAGAAATTACTGCATGCGGTGCCACAAATTTTATGATGCGGAATATATGCTTCACTCTCAAGGGGTACCTACCTGTGAATGCGGCGGAATCATCAAGCCGGATGTGGTTCTGTATGAGGAAGGATTGGATAATGGTATCATCAGAGATGCGGTCACTACGATTTCTCAGGCAGATGTGATGATCGTTGGAGGAACTTCACTGGCGGTATATCCGGCAGCCGGACTTTTGGACTATTTCCGCGGAGATGCTCTGGTTTTGGTAAATAAGGGAGCCACACCTCAGGATAAAAATGCGGACCTGCTGATCCAGCAGCCCATCGGAAAAGTATTTTCACAGATCAGGGTGAACAAATAGTAATAGAAGAGAAAGGAACCTTTTATGACATATCAGTACGAAGTGGGAGACATCGTAAAGATGAAAAAGCAGCATCCCTGTGGCAGCAGTGAATGGGAGATCCTTCGTGTGGGAGCGGATTTCCGGTTGAAATGTCTGGGATGCGGGCATCAGATTATGATCGCAAGAAAACTGGTGGAAAAAAATACGAAAGGTTTGCGGAAAAACACTTGAAATCCGCAAACAAACATGGTACAATATGTCCTCGTGATATATAATTTATCCTTGTTTTCGGTAAGTGCCGAAAGCCAAAAGTCCAAAAGGAGGTAAAACAGCATGAGCAAATATGAATTAGCATTGGTTGTGAATGCAAAAATCGAGGATGAAGCTCGTGAAGCCGTAGTAGAAAAAGCAAAAAATTATGTTACTCGTTACGGCGGAACAATTACAGAAGTTGAAGAATGGGGTAAGAAAAGATTAGCTTACGAAGTTCAGAAAATGAGAGAAGGCTTCTACTACTTCATCCAGTTCGAAGCAGAACCAACCTGTCCGGCAGAAGTGGAAAGACACGTACGCATCATGGACAATGTGATGAGATATTTAGTTGTAAAGAAAGAAGCTTAATTTCTTAAGAGCCAAAAAGCCCATTAAAGGTTTGTAGGGTATCTGTAGAACTTATTTTAGAGAGGTAATCATATGAACAAAGTTATTTTAATGGGTCGTTTAACAAGAGATCCTGAGGTAAGATATTCAGCAGGAGAGAATTCACTGGCAATCGCACGGTATACTCTGGCTGTGGACAGAAGATTCAGAAGAGACGGAGAAGCTACCGCTGATTTTATCAGCTGTGTATCCTTCGGCAGAACTGCAGAGTTTGCTGAGAAGTATTTCCGTCAGGGACTGAAGATCGTAGTCAGCGGACGGATTCAGACCGGAAGTTATACAAACCGGGAAGGTCAGAAAGTTTACACAACAGAAGTTGTTGTAGAAGAACAGGAATTCGCAGAGAGCAAAGCAGCCAGCGATAATTATCAGAATCATAATAATTATCAGGGCAACAGTTACGGCGGCTTTGGCGGAGCAAGCAGTGGACCGGCAGCACCGGCTGCAGGCGGAAGCAGCGTATCCGCAGACGGATTTATGAATATCCCGGATGGTATCGACGAGGAACTGCCATTTAACTAAGGTGAGGCATCTGAGAAAAAAGCGATGCCCGTAATCATAAAGATTGGGAATAGGAGGTAAGACTCATGGCTTACAGTAAAAGTGAGAGACCGGATTCTCCGATGAAGAGAAGAGGCGGACGCAGAAGAAAAAAAGTTTGTGTATTCTGTGGTAAAGAGAACAACGAAATCAGCTACAAAGATGTTAATAAATTAAGAAAATATGTATCTGAAAGAGGAAAAATTCTTCCTAGAAGAATCACAGGAAACTGTGCAAAACATCAGAGAGCTCTGACTGTAGAGATTAAAAAAGCAAGACATATCGCTATTATGCCATATGTAACAGACTAACAAATATCAGGGGCGCTGCAGAGTGGATAGGAATTGTCTACGTGCAGCGCTCTATTTTTATATTACAGGAAAGTGCTTCGCATTTTCCTGTAATATAAAAAGCCTTCCGGGCAGGATCGCACTGCGGCGGAGAGGAATTATGTTGCTGAAAGCAACCCGCCGCAGGCGAAGAATCCTGCAAAACAGGATTCTTTCTTTAAAAATACTTTTTTATTGGTCAGGAAGATGGTATAATAAATAGGTAGTATTGCGTAAAAGCCGTTAATGGATATTATCGGCTGTTTCAGAAATTGGGTACAGAATATGAAAGATAAGATAAAATTAAAAGGGCAGCTGAAATCCTACATGCGTTGGCCGCTGATTATGACGATACTTTTGGTTGTGATGAATGTGATACTTTATTGTATCAACTTGAAAGCGGGGGCAGTTACCACCGGTTTTATTGCTGTCTATATAGCTATTGCGGTTCTGCTGTATTTTCAGAAACGGCCGTCTATTCTGAATGAATTGATTTCTTTTGCAACACAGTATGGACAGGTGCAGAAGAATCTGATGAGAAATCTGGGGCTGCCTTATGCTTTGCTGGATGCGGACGGAAAAGTTCTGTGGATGAATGATGAATTTCTGTTTGTGACCGGAAAAGATAAGAAGTACCGAAGATTTATCGGGAATATTTTCCCGGAAGTGACTATGGAGAAGCTTCCTCTTCAGAATGAAGTAAGAGATATAGAGCTTGTCTATAATGAGCATGATTATCGTCTGAATATGAAGCGGGTGGATATCAATGAACTTCTGGATGATTCTGAGATCATAGAAGCAGATAAAGACAGAAGTTATCTGATTACTCTCTATATATATGATGAGACGGAACTGAAAAAGTATATCCGGAAGAATGAAGAAGAAAAGCTGGTTACGGGGCTTTTGTATCTGGATAATTATGAGGAAGCACTGGAAAGTATGGAAGAAGTGAGAAGTTCTCTTCTGATTGCGCTCATTGATCGTAAGATCAACAAGTATTTTGCTTCTATTGACGGCGTGGTAAAAAAGCTGGAAAAAGATAAGTATTTTCTGGTGATGCGAAAAAAATCTCTGGAAATGCTGAGAGAAAAGAAATTCAGTATTCTTGAGGAAGTAAAAAATGTAAATATCGGTAACGAAATGGCTGTTACCATCAGTATCGGTATCGGAATGAATGCCGATACGTATGCACATACATCGGAGTATGCCCGTATTGCTATGGAAATGGCACTTGGACGGGGCGGCGATCAGGTTGTGATCAAGGATGGGAATAATATTACCTACTTTGGCGGAAAATCCCAGATGATGGAGAAAACAACCAGAGTAAAGGCAAGGGTAAAAGCTCATGCACTGAAAGAGTTCATGAGCAGTAAAGATAAAGTCGTGGTGATGGGACACAAGATTACGGATGTGGACACCTTTGGTGCGGCAATCGGTATCTACAGGGCGGCAAAGACGTTGGATAAAAAGTCCTATATCGTAATCAATACACCGACATCGTCTATTCGACCGCTGATGGATGCGTTTCTTCACAGCCAGGATTATGATTCCCGCATGTTCGTAAACAGTCATGAGGCAAAAGAAATCGTGGATGACAACACCGTGGTAGTTGTAGTGGATACAAACCGGCCAAATTATACAGAATGTGATGAGTTGCTGACTATGACGAAGACCATCGTGGTACTGGATCATCACCGACAGAGTAAAGATGTGATATCCAATGCAGTTCTTTCCTATATAGAGCCGTATGCTTCATCAGCCTGTGAGATGGTTGCGGAGATCCTTCAGTATTTTTCAGATGGTATCCGGATCCGGAATATTGAAGCGGACAGCCTTTATGCAGGAATTATGATCGATACAAATAATTTCCTTACAAAGACAGGAGTACGGACTTTTGAGGCGGCTGCCTTTTTAAGACGCTGCGGAGCAGATGTAACAAGAGTACGGAAAATGTTCAGGGAAAATGTAGAAGATTACCGTGCCAAAGGAGAAGCAATCCGTAATGCGGAATTGTATCGTGACTGCTTTGCCATTTCTGTATGTCCCAGTGAAGGACTGGAAAGTCCGACAGTGGTGGGCGCACAGGCGGCCAATGAGCTGTTGAATGTGGTTGGTGTAAAAGCATCTTTTGTGCTGACAGATTATCGCAGTACTATTTATGTAAGTGCACGATCCATTGATGAGGTGAATGTACAGATCATCATGGAAAAATTGGGCGGCGGTGGACATCTGAATATCGCAGGTGCACAGTTTGAGCATTATAGTATTGCGGAAGTCAGAGATATACTGAAACAGACTTTGCAAAAAATGTTAGATGAAGGAGATATATAGACATGAAGGTTATTTTGCTTGAAGATGTAAAATCCCTGGGAAAAAAGGGACAGATTGTAAATGTAAGTGATGGTTATGCAAGAAACATGCTGCTTCCGAAAAAACTGGGTGTGGAAGCCACCACAAAGAATATGAATGACCTGAAGCTACAGAAAGCTCATGAAGAAAAAGTAGCTCAGGAGAATCTGGATGCGGCAAAAGCTTTTGCAGAAGATCTGAAAGATAAACAGGTAACGGTTACCATCAAAGTCGGGGAAGGCGGAAGAACCTTCGGATCCATTTCCACAAAAGAAATTTCCGAGGCAGTAAAAAATCAGTTGGGACTGGATATTGATAAGAAAAAAATGCAGCTTGCTACTCCGATCAAAGAGCTTGGTACTACCATGGTACCGATCAAGCTTCATCCGAAGGTGGTAGGGGAACTGAAAGTAATCGTTAAAGAAGCTTAGGAGGAAGTCTTTCATGGAAGAGGCGCTGATAAAGAGGATACTGCCTCACAGCGAAGAGGCGGAGCGTTCCGTCATCGGCTGTATGATGATGAGCAGGGATGCCATTATGACGGCGGCGGAGATCCTGGCGGGAGAGGACTTCTACCTGCAGCAGTTCGGCGTGGTCTTTGATTCCATGGTAGAACTGTATAATGAAGGCAAACCGGTAGATTTTGTCACACTTCCGGAAAAGCTGAAAGAAAAAGATGTGCCGCCGGAAGTGAGCAGTATGGAATTTGCCAAGGATCTGCTGACGGCAGTTCCCACATCGGCCAATGTAAAGTATTATGCCAATATCGTAAGTGAAAAAGCAATGCTTCGCCGGCTGATCAAACTGAATGAAGAGATTGCCAATACCTGCTATCTCAGCAAAGAACCGGTGGAGGATATTCTTGAGGATACGGAGAAAAGGATGTTTCAACTGCTCCAGAGAAGGAACAGTGGGGAATATGTACCGATCCGTCAGGTAGTGCTGAATGCTCTGGAAAAGATTGAGCAGGCTTCTCAGATGAAGGGAACCGTTACGGGGCTACCCACAGGTTTTGTGGATCTGGATTATAAGACATCCGGTCTGCAGCCTTCTGATTTTATTCTAGTTGCAGCCCGTCCGTCTATGGGAAAGACAGCGTTTGTCCTGAATATTGCTCAGTATATGGCCTTTCGCAAAGAGAAGACGGTTGCTATCTTCAGTCTGGAGATGAGCAAGGAGCAGCTTGTCAATCGTCTGTTTTCACTGGAGTCAAAGGTGGATTCACAGAAGATCCGAACCGGTAATCTGGAAGATGAAGACTGGGCGAAACTGATCGAGGGTGCCGGGATCATCGGCAATTCCCACCTGATCATAGATGATACACCTGGTATTTCTATCTCGGAACTTCGTTCTAAGTGCAGAAAGTTTAAGCTGGAACAGGGACTTGATATTATCATTATCGATTACCTGCAGCTGATGTCGGGAAGCGGAAGAAGCAGTGACTCCCGTCAGCAGGAAATCTCAGATATTTCCCGTGCACTGAAAGGGGTGGCAAGGGAACTGAATGTACCGGTTGTGGCACTTTCTCAGCTAAGCCGTGCAGTTGAAAAGAGAGATGACAAGCGGCCTATGCTGTCAGACCTGCGTGAATCCGGAGCCATCGAGCAGGATGCCGATGTGGTTATGTTCATCTACCGTGAGGATTATTATAAAAAAGATACAGAAAATAAAAATATGGCGGAAATCATCATAGCAAAACAGAGGAACGGTCCGATCGGTACTGTGAATCTGGTCTGGATGCCGGAATATACCCGGTTCGTCAATGCGAAAAAGGATTAGGGAAGTTTTCTCTGGTCCTTTTTTCATATACAAATTTTGAAATTTAGGGGTGTGCCGAAGGTAAAGTAGTCCGTTTTAGAAGCAGGCCGTTCCCCTTCAGCTAATCGCTAACTCCGACATAAGACGCTCCGGAACGCCGTCGCGCCTAAGTCTCCGTAAGCGCTGGATCTTCAGGCTCACTTTCTCCAATGCTTCTAAAACGACTACTTTATCTTCGGCACACTGACACACGATACAAAATGGAAATGATAAAAGTATCTATACGAAAAATAGTGAGCCGAGACCCTCGTTTTGAGAAAAGTGAGGGTCTCGGCTTATTATTTTTTTGTATAGCGCCAAAAAGGGTGCATATAAGATGTTTTTTCACAAATATAAGGAAAAAAGTGGCTCTGGTGACGCAAAAATTTTGTATAGACCCACCAAGGAAAGATTCCGTTTGCCAACCGAGGTTGAGCCCGTTTTTTGCTTCGTGTACCCAATAAAGTATCAGCCTCAAGATTTTTATTTCTTATGCAAACTAAGATAAGAAAATTTGCAAGATTTTAAGGAATAAAACACAAGAAAATGGAATTATGACTGTGTTAGAATAGAATCAGCAAATGGGAAATAGATTATAAAGGAGGTTTTTTCAATGAGTGTATTAAACAGTTTTTCACTGGAAGGTAAGGTTGCATTGGTAACGGGCGGTGCTTATGGAATCGGATTTGCGATTGCGGAAGCATATGCACAGGCAGGTGCAAAGATTGCATTTAACTGCCGTGGTCAGGAGCATCTGAATAAAGCGCTGGAGGATTATGCAGCGAAAGGGATTGATGCAAAGGGTTACATCTGCGATGTGACAGACGAGGAGCAGGTGAAAAATATGGTGGCATCCATCAAAGAAGATTTGGGTGTGATCGATATTTTGGTAAATAATGCCGGAATCATCAAACGTATTCCTATGACAGAGATGAGTGCAGAAGAGTTCCGTCAGGTAATCGATATTGACCTGAATGCACCGTTTATTGTATCGAAAGCTGTACTGCCGGGTATGATTGAAAAGGGACATGGTAAGATCATCAACATCTGCTCTATGATGAGTGAACTTGGACGTGAGACCGTATCTGCTTATGCAGCAGCAAAAGGTGGTCTGAAGATGCTGACCAAAAATATCTGTGCAGAATATGGTGAATACAATATCCAGTGTAACGGAATCGGACCTGGTTATATCGCAACACCGCAGACAGCACCGCTTCGTGAGATTCAGCCGGATGGAAGTCGCCACCCGTTTGATCAGTTCATCGTGGCAAAAACACCGGCAGCAAGATGGGGAACACCGGAAGATCTGATGGGACCTGCTATTTTCCTGGCGTCTGACGCTTCTGATTTTGTAAACGGACAGATTTTGTATGTGGATGGCGGAATCCTTGCATATATCGGAAAACAGCCAAAATAATTGAAAGAGGGATACGAATATGGAATTAAGAACAGCAGTTTCACCAAGAGATGTGAAACATTATACAACAGAACGACTGAGAGAAGAATTTTTGATTTCCAATCTGTTTCCGGCAGATGAGATCCGTCTGGTTTACAGTCATATTGACCGTATTATCACCGGAGGCATTATGCCTGTAAAGGAAACTCTGGTACTGAAAGCCGGAGAAGAACTGCGTGCAAAATATTTTCTGGAAAGAAGAGAGATGGGTGTTATTAACATCGGCGGAACCGGTGTGATCACAATCGACGGAAAAGAATATACGGTTGCTCACAAAGAAGGAATGTACATTGGAATGGGCGCAAAAGATATTTCATTTGCAAGCATAGAGGAGCAGAATCCGGCAAAATTTTATATGAACAGCGCACCGGCACATGCTTCTTATCCGACAGTTCTGATCAAGAGAGAAGGAACAGCCGAAGAAGGTGTTGTGATTATTAAAGATGAAAATAAAGTAGAGCTGGGTTCCCTGGAGGATTCTAACCACCGTACCATCTGTAAATATATTCTTCCGGGTCAGGTAGAAAGCTGTCAGCTTGAGATGGGAATGACCAGTCTGGAACCGGGAAGTGTATGGAATACTATGCCGTGCCATACCCATGACAGAAGAATGGAAGTATATCTGTATTTTGATATGCCGGATGATGCTTTTGTTATGCACTACATGGGAGAGCCCACAGAGACAAGACATATCGTTGTGCGCAATGAGCAGGCGGTAATTTCACCGAGCTGGTCGATTCATGCCGGAAGTGGTTCCAGAAATTACACATTTATCTGGGGTATGGTAGGAGAAAATCAGGATTTTGATGATATGGATCATGTTGCAATGCAGGATCTGCTGTAAGGAGGATAAAAAATGAAGATAGCATTAATTAACGAAAACAGTCAGGCAGCTAAAAATGCAGTCATCTGCAATGCGCTGAAAAAAGTGGCAGAGCCGATGGGCCATGAAGTATATAACTACGGAATGTACAGCGCAGAAGATGAATGCCAGCTGACTTATGTTCAGATTGGTATTCTGGCAGCGGTTCTTCTGAATTCCGGAGCAGCAGATTATGTAATTACAGGCTGCGGAACCGGTGAGGGAGCAATGCTTGCCTGCAATTCATTTCCGGGCGTAATCTGCGGTCATGTGGAGGATGCGCTGGACGCATATACCTTTGCACAGATCAATGACGGCAATGCCATTGCGATTCCCTTTGCAAAAGGATTTGGCTGGGGCGGAGACCTGAATCTGGAATATATTTTCGAAAAACTGTACGTAGAAGAAAGTGGACAGGGATATCCGAGAGAGCGTGCTGTGCCGGAGCAGAGAAATAAAAAGATTCTGGATGAGGTAAAAACTCATACCTATCGTGATCTGACAGACATCCTGAAAGATCTGGACCAGGATCTGGTAAAAGGTGCATTGAGCGGCGAAAAATTCAAGGAACTGTTCTATGCAAACTGCAAATGTGATAAAATCGCAGCTGTGGTAAAAGAGATTATTGGGGAATAATGGGGTAAGTCAAATGGATGTAAATAAAAAAGAACTGAAGGAAAAAGTTGCTCTGGTTATTGAGAAACTTATGAATCTGGGAAAACCGGAGAATGAAGAAGAGATGGAAAAAAATGGCGGGAAAGAAATCGGATTTTTTGAACGCGATTTTGGTATCGGGGAGTGGGAATGGCCTCAGGGAGTCGGCCTCTATGGAATGTTCAAGATCATGAAATCTGAGCAGAGTGATACCTACATGAAATTTCTCCACAAATGGTTTGTGGACAACATGAAGAAAGGACTTCCTTCCAGAAATATCAACACAACGGTTCCTCTTCTGACACTGTGTGATCTGAATGATTCCTATCAGGATCCGGAGTTTGAAAAACTGTGTCTTGATTGGACGGACTGGCTGGTACATGACCTGCCAAGAACAAAAGAAGGCGGATTCCAGCACGTGACCAGTGGAGACGGCGGAATCGGAGTAAGTCTCAATGAAAATCAGATGTGGATCGATACGCTGTTTATGGCTGTTTTATTCCTGAACAGAATGGGACAGAAATATGAAAAAGAAGAATGGATCAATGAAAGTATCCGTCAGGTGCTGATGCATATCAAATATCTTTATGATAAGAAAACAGGACTTTTCTATCATGGCTGGACCTTTGATGGGAACCACAACTTTGGAGAAATCTTCTGGTGCAGAGGAAACAGCTGGTTTACACTTGGCATTCTGGAATATATTGAAATGTTCAAGGGCAGCCTGAATCCGGCAGTAAAAACAGTGATTCTGGATGCATATAAAGCACAGGCAGCAGCTTTGAAAGAACTTCAGAGCGAGAGTGGGCTGTGGCATACCATACTGGATGATCCGGACAGCTATGAGGAAGTATCCGGAAGTGCCGCAATCGTTGCCGGTATCCTGAAAGGTATCCGGTTGGGAATTCTGGATGATTCCTATCGGGAATGTGCAGAGAGAGGACTCAGAGGAATTCTGGATAATATAGCCGACGACGGAACTGTTCTGAATGTTTCTGCCGGAACCGGAATTGGAATGAATGCAGAACATTATAAAAACATCATGATTTTACCAATGGCTTACGGACAGTCATTGACAATCATGGCACTTGCAGAAGCACTGTTCTACGAATCAAAGAGTATAGCTTAGTGTTCGTACTGTGCGTATTTTTTGGGTGATATCCCCACTGTTTTTGTAAAGGTTTTTAAAAAATTACTGTAATCATGAAAACCACAGCTTTCGCAGGTTTCCATTACGGAGCAGCCCTCGGTCAGAAGTTCTTTGGCGTGGGAAATCCGTTTGGCTGTGATGTATCGGTTGATCGTGGTTCCGGTAGCATCCTTAAAAATCTTGCACAGATGGGAACTGCTCAGGAAAAAGTGTTCCGCCAGATTTTTAATCGTCAGTTCCTCGGTCAGATTTCGATTTATGTAAGATAAAATATCATTGATCTGCGCATGGTATGCGGCAGGTTCTGGGGAAGCGGGAATCGATTCCTCACTCTGACGGATAAAAATACGATTCAGAAAAGTCATCAGTTCCAGAAAAATTGCATGATCCAGGATATCCTGTCCGAAGTCTTCCGTGCCGCCCAGCTTATGAATATAGTATAAAAACCGCTTCTGTTCATCGGCAGACAGAGAGATTTTATGACCAAAAGTATCATCACGGTAAGAAAAACACTGATTGAGGTCCGTAGTATCTGAGCAGCATTTTTTCAGATAATCCGGATAAATGGAGAGAATGATGCGTTCATGTGTCACACTGTCAATCTGTGAGGGGTAGTGACTTTCGTACTGGTTGATAAAGAAAAGATCACCGGAAGCAAAATCATAGAACCGGTTATCAATCAGAAACTGTTTCCCGCCGGATATAGAATAATAGATTTCGTAGCAGTCATGGATATGAATGGCCATTGGCTTTTCGTCATTATACAAATGAGCAACGGAAAAAGTCTGGGTTTCCAGACAGGATTGAATCGCAGCTTTACATGAATTACAGATTTTCATAAGTATCACCTCAGTTTTGGATGTACAAGTATTTTATCATACACCTTC
The DNA here is from genome assembly GCA_004556655.1 of Lachnospiraceae bacterium. Classification (GTDB taxonomy): domain Bacteria; phylum Bacillota; class Clostridia; order Lachnospirales; family Lachnospiraceae; genus Oliverpabstia. The sequence goes on from SFGF01000009.1 coordinate 31,104, forward strand.
GGATTCTTCAATGGATTTGGCTGGTGTGAAATCTGTCGAAGAGAATTTCTTGTATTTGAATCGCCGGATGGTATAATGTTCCTATGGAGGTTAAGTATATGAATGAGACCAGATACCTGATTTCCGAGACAGCAAAGATTACCCAGGTGGAACCTCATGTACTGCGGTACTGGGAGGAAGAACTGGGACTGGCTATCGGGCGAAATGAGATGGGACATCGATACTATACCGATAAAGATATTCAGACTTTTCTAACTATCAAAGAACTGAAGAAAAAAGGGCTGCAGCTTCGGGCTATCCGTACGATGATTCAACAAAAAGATCAACAGATCAATAGTCAGGAGATTATCGATCAGACAATCAGTGGTCCGGATATTGCGGATGTTGAAAGACAGGTTTTGGATGCAAAAGAAAAAATGTCAGCAGCTCAAGATACTGCCTCGGCGTGCGAGCAAAGACGATCTGTCATAAAGCTGCAGGAGAAGAGACAGGAAAAAAGATCTGAAAAATCAAAGGAAGAAAGATTTGGTGAAATCATGGAACGACTGATCCATGATATAGAACTGGATGAACGAAAAGAGGGCCGTTACCGGCGTCTGGATGAGGCAATCCGGAAACATCAGCAGTCAAGAAAGATGGTTGCGGCAACAGAGGAAAACGCAAAACGGAAAAGTAAACGGAAAAGCCGGGAAAAAAAGCCAAAGGAACGTGTACAGAAAGAGAATATCAGCAAAAAAAGTCATTAGAGAAAATGAAAGATCTGTCGGTTGAAAACCGAAAATTAAACAGGGCAGGTAGAAAATAAAATTTCTTCCTGCCCTTTCCATGCATGGCTATTTGATAAAGAATATAAAAATTACTCTTCAACGATAGCTTCTGTAGGACATACACCTGCACATGTTCCACATTCTACACAAGTATCAGCATCGATAACATATTTTCCATCGCCCTCGCTGATAGCTTCTACTGGACATTCTCCTGCACAAGTTCCGCATGCTACACATTCATCAGAAATTACGTATGCCATAGTACAAATCCTCCTTTACAATATTTGCCTGAACGCCGTTCCGGATGATCAGGTTATAAGCACATTCTAATATAAGCGGGGAGAGATTACAAGTATAAAATTATGAACAATAAGTACAAAAATTTGTTACGTCATATTTTGCAGGCGATATTGCTCCGGGGTGATTCCGGTTTTTTTCTTAAATATTCGGAAAAAATATTTGGTATTGCTGTATCCGGCTGATTTTGCTATCTGATACATTTTTCTGTCGGTAGAAACAAGGAGTTCCTTCGCTTTGTCTATCCGGATATCATTCAGGTAATCTATGAATTTCTCACCGGCTTTCTGACGGAACAGCTGACTTAAATAGCTGCGGTTCAGATAAAACAAAGAGGCTATAAATTCTTCCGTCAGATTTCTTTGATAATTTCTCTGAATATATATCAGAATCCGGTCGATTAATTCATTTGTGATATATACGCTCTTATCACGCAGCATATTTGTCACATTCAGAAAGAATTGTTCATAGTATTTTTTGATATCCTCAATCGTGAATAAGGTATTGACAATCGCCTGCATACTGGGTGAATGTTTGGAGGTATCTCCCTTTTTGTTGAGATAATAATTCAGTATCATGTGGCAGCGGGAACTGAGATGTTCACAGTGGTGCTTGATATCGGCCAGTGTGCAGCAGGGAAGCTTGACAGGAACGTATGAAGACACGTATTATATGACACAGAGGAATAAAAATCTTCCGGTGCTTCCTAGAATCTTTCATACATGTGGAAAAGATGATTTCCTGATCGATTTGGCAAGGGAGACAAGAGACCTTTTTATGAGCTTTGAAGGAAATCCTTATCATTATGTTTATGAAGAGCATGAAGGTGTTCATGGATGGGAATATTGGGATGAGCATATTATAGATTTTCTTGAATTTCTCCATCTGGATGTGCCGGAAAGAGACATTGCAAATTAAAGAATAAAAAGACAAAAGAGATGATGAAATGAAAAAATGCTTTCAATTAAAAAAGGAGATGAAGAATAACAGACAGTTGGCCAGGGTTTTTACGACAGCCTGGCCGGCTGTTTTTGAATCCTTTTTTATTTCACTGGCCGGGATGATCGATACGCTTATGGTCAGTGGAATTGGATCAGAAGCGGTTGCAGCAGTTGGTTTGACCACCCAGCCTAAATTTTTGGGACTTTCTTTATTTATAGCGATGAATGTGGCAATAGCGGCTCTGGTGGCACGGCGAAAAGGAGAAAAAGACAAAAAGAGGGCAAACGAGACATTGGCAGAGGCGATCATATTGACGGTGTTTTTTGGAATTTTTATTAGTATTTTGCTGGTGGTAGGTGCGGATCGGATTATCACTCTCTGTGGTTCCAATGTGGATACACATGAAAGTGCTGTGATTTATTTTCAGATTATCATGGGAGGTATGATTTTTAATATTATTTCCATGGTAATTAATGCCGCTCAAAGAGGTGCGGGAAATACAAAAATTGCCATGTATACCAATATTATATCCAGTCTTGTGAATATTCTGGGAAATTATGTTTTGATTGGCGGACATCTGGGTTTTCCGAAAATGGGAATTCGAGGAGCGGCTCTAGCAACAGTATTTGGAACGGTAATTGCATGTTTTATCAGCATTTTGTCACTGTTTCGGAAAGATTCTTTTTTGAGTATTTCCTATATATGGAAAGAAAGAATGTGGAAACAATTTCAGTCTGTGAAATTGATTTTTAAGCTGTCATGCAGTGTGTTTGCTGAACATGTGCTGATGAGGACCGGTTTTATGGCCACAGCTATAATGGCAGCAGATATGGGAACAAATGCTATGGCTGCGCATCAGGTAGGAATGAATGCATTAAGCCTTTCTTTTTCCCTGGGAGATGGAATGCAGGCAGCGGCAGTTTCTCTGATCGGACAAAGTCTTGGGGAAAAAAATAAAAATCAGGCAAAACAGTATGGATTTCTATGTCAGAAAATAGGCATAGCCATGGCTGTGATCATGGCTTTGTTTTATCTCTTTTTTGGTGAAAGTTTATATCGTCTGTTTTTTGAAGAAGAACACATTGTAACGATAGGGATCGGAATCACTCGCCTCATTATAGTGATTGTGATGTTTCAGATTTCACAGGTTATTTTCAGTGGTTGCCTTCGGGGAGCAGGAGATGTTGTATATACCATGATCTGTTCATGCATAAGTGTCGTTTTTGTAAGGACAGCGGTATCTTATGTATGTGGATATTATTGTGGTTGGGGAATTTACGGAATATGGATGGGAATCATGGCAGATCAGTTTTGCAGACTGACGTTTGGTTTCCTTAGATTTCGGAGTGGTAAATGGACAGGAATAAAGATATAAAAGCAGTTGGCTGCAGTTTGGAAAATAGCGTGGCCGGCTGCTTTTATATTGACAAATAAATAGCGCAAATATAAAATTTAGATGTAAAAGGAGGGGTTATGAGAAATAAATCATATTATGATAGGAAAAGAAGAACTGCAGACAGGCGCTATCAACAAAGGCAAATTAATCAGCGAAACAGAAGACCCAGAAGGCACTCGGTTTCTCCGTTTTGGATCATATTCGTTGTGGTGATTGTACTTCTCGCTATTATAGTAGCGGGGGTTTTTTTGAAGTTACATAAGAACCAACGGACTGATGATGTTATAGAGGATGTTATTTTGGAAGAGGACAGTACTTTGGAAGAGAATATTTATTATTATTATGCCGAATTATCGACAGAGGATCGTATGCTGTATGATATCATTTTAAAAGGTGTTTGCAACTGCGATACGTCAATTTTTGTAAATACGACAGATACGGATCGGATTTTTAACATAGTAAATTTGATGATGGCAGATCATCCTGAATTATTCTGGATCGATGGATCATGTCAGACAATTACATCCGGTGATCGTATGGAGATTAAGTTTCCCTATCTTTACACCCGTTCGGAAATTGAGCATCGCCAGACGGAAATAGATTATTGTGTGGAAGAGGTTATGAGCAAAGTTCCGGAAAATGCGTCTGATTATGATAAAGTAAAACTTATTTATGAATATATCATTGATACAGTAGACTATGTATATGGTTGTGAGGATGATCAAAATCTTTACAGTGCATTGGTGAACCGTAAAAGTGTATGTGCGGGATATTCCAAGGCAACACAGTATCTTTTGCAAAAACTGGGGATTCAGGCACTTTATGTGTCAGGAATCGCAAACGGAAACGGAGGCTGGGATAATCATGCATGGAATATTGTCAGATGCAATGGTGCTTATTATCACGTGGACTGTACATTTGGTGATGACTATCCGGGAGCTGGTTATTCTTTCAATGAATTGGGTATTTATAATTATGCATTCCTTTGTATAGATGATGGGATGATTTCCACTAATCATAAACGTACAGATACAAACATAAGTGTTCCTGTCTGCGATCGGGGTGATCTTAATTATTTTAAATTAAATGGGATGTATTCGGAAGTTTATGATGATGATGTCGATCATAATATGAAAAGTAACATCGAAGAAGGAAATCGGAACTGGATGTGGCAGTTTTCGAATTACGCAGCATATCAGGACTTTTTAAGCAATTGCCGATATGCGGAGTATGTAAGTGAATATTTGAATGCGTCATCTCAGATTCGTTATATTTGCAATGATGACATGTATTACGTATTTTACTGGTATTAATCTTGCTGAGTATCGAGATATTTGTAAAGTGATAAGACGGAAAATTGGAGGAACAGAAGATGAAATATGATTTTACAACGATCATGGACAGAAGAGGAAAAGATGCGATTGCTGTTGATATTGTTCCGGATCTGCCGGTTAAGATAAAAGAGGGATTCCGCGTGATCCCCATGTGGGTTGCGGATATGAATTTTGCAACGGCTCCGGCGATTCAAAAGAGGGTGATGGAGAGAATGCAGCACCCGGCGTTTGGTTATTTTTCACCCCGTGAGGAGTATTATGATGCGATTATCCGGTGGCAGAAAAACAGGAATGGAGTTGAGGGGCTGACAAAGGAAGAAATTGGCTATGAAAATGGCGTGATCGGCTGTGTGTCTTCTGCACTGGAAGCATTTACGGCTCCCGGAGAGGCTGTTTTACTGCATGCACCAACTTATGTGGGATTTACACATTGTATGGAGGATAAGGGAAGAAAGATTGTGCTCAGTGATCTTGTACGTGATGAGGATGGAACTTGGCGTATGGATTATGAGGATATGGACAGGAAAATAAAAGAAAATCATATCCACTGCGCAATTTTCTGTTCTCCCCATAATCCCGCCGGAAGAGTATGGGAGAGAGAAGAGATTGAGAAAGCTATGGAAGTCTATCGGAAAAATGATTGCGTGGTGATTTCTGATGAAATCTGGTCTGATCTGATTCGTAAGGGGTGTAAGCATATTCCAACTCAGAGAATATCAGAAGATGCGAAAAACCGGACCATTGCCATCTATGCACCATCAAAGACATTTAATCTGGCGGGTCTGATTGGTTCCTATCATGTGGTCTATAATCCTATGCTCCGAGACCGGCTGCGGAAATGTGGCAGTTCTACATTTTATAACAACATGAATGTCCTTTCCATGTATGCACTGATCGGTGCTTACAGTGACGAAGGAGAAGAGTGGCTGGAAGAACTGCGGGAGATATTGGACGAAAATGTGAACTATGCGTATGAGTTTATCAATACACACTGGAAGGGAGTATCTCTGGCAAAACCGGAAGGTACCTATATGCTTTATCTGGACTGGGGAGAGTGGTGCAGAGAACATGGAAAAACCATAGAAGAAGTATATCAGGAAGGACTTCGTTATGGGGTGATCTGGCAGGATGGCTGTCAATTCAATAAACCGGATACGATCCGTATGAATCTGGCAGTTCCATACACATTGGTAAAAGAAGCATTTGAACGCCTTGATAAATATGTATTCGGGATGTTATAATGGAGTGCGTACGAGAACTACGTATCAAAATAAATAATAGAGAGGAAAGAAATAATGGCTAAAATTTCTAAAGATATGATTATTTCTGATCTGATCCAGGTGGATCCGAATATCGTTGCAATTCTGATGAGAGCCGGAATGCACTGCATCGGCTGCCCATCCGCACAGGGCGAATCTCTGGAAGAGGCTTGCATGGTTCACGGAATTGATGCGGATCTTTTGACAGAACAGATCAATGATTATCTGGCACAGTAATACAAAATAATGAGGCTGATGAGATTCTTTGATTCCCTCCCCAAAAAGAGTGGAGAAAAGAATTTTATCAGCCTCGTATTATTTTGGATAGATTATAAAAATTTGCATATAATAAGCGTACATAACGTGTTACTGTTCACTCCGTGCCCAGTAACACGTTTTGCGATGCACAGAAATGATGCAGAATGCATCATTTCGCGCCGTATGTCTCGGGATTTTCGTGTTTACAACACGAAAACACCTCGCGGAATAGTGACGTGTGAACAGTAACATAATGTACATTATTGACAGTGTGTACACTTTATATTATGATGGAGGTATATAAAGGAGATGATAGAGATGTTTATGGAGCAGGCTACAAATGTTAGAAAAGAATGGAGCGCTGTGTGTGACAGCGTAATCCATGAAAAACCTAAGTTTATTAAACGTACGAGAGATAGAATGTGGTTTTCAAATCTGGAAACTATGAGCGAAATCTTAAAGGCATATCACTTTACTGCACAAATGTTTATGGAAGAGGATGGTTCCGTTACCTTATCTTTAAATGAGATTGATTTGATTGAAAATGGTGTGACGGAACAGAAAGCACGTTTGGCAATGGGTGAGGCCATATTGGAGTATTCTTCCGATTATTATAATGATTATGCAGTATATTCACATAGCCCGAATAGAAAAAGTCATATTCCCTATATTTTTAAAGCTTTAATCATGGATGATCCTAAAAAAATAGGAGACAGCGTTGAATGCCAAAGTGGAAAGAATTAAAACGATTTTGTGAACGTGATGGATGGGAATTGTATAAAGATACAGATCATTATTTTTATAGAAAAATAGAAGATGATGGCAGTATCAAGATGACAAAGGTATCAAAAGGGTCGGGAGAAATACATAATCGAATGTGGAAAGAGATTCTTAAGAAGCAATTAAAAGTTACTCAAGAATATTTTAATGATCATATTTAAAAATATAGCCGATACGGAAATTGTACCATATCGGCTGTATTCATATGTTCAGATTATATTCACTAACCCAAAATCTGAAGCTGCTGCAGCGCCCGTTCAGCTACGATAATCTCTCCGTGTTCCTGAAGATACGCTTCTCCGGCTGCCGTACATGCTTTTCCGGTGCCGTATTCGGAAAGAATATTGCATACTTTATTGAAATCTTCCGGGGTACTTCCCGTCTGATGGAGGATAAGAAGATAATGATTCTGCTTATCTTTGTAAAGTGTGTTCTGTCCGTCATAGTAGCCGTTCAGCCCTCTGGAAGCATCAATTACGGTATCCAGATCGAGGAAACTGAAAATTCGTGTCAGGTCCAGAGGAGCTTTCTGGACTTCGTCGGAAACTTCCGGTTCCTTTTCTTTTTTCTTTTCTGCAGCTCCTTTTTTCTTTTCAGGAGCATTTTTCAGCTTGCTTTCACATAATTTCTGGAAAAGATCCAGAATATCATCTGCACCTGTGATGTCAGGGGCTTCCTGATGAGGAAATGGCATGTCATCAGAACTGGGAGCAAACTTGGAAAAACGGGTATCCAGTTCTTCCGGATCTTCTACTTTGGTGATGATCAGGACAATACTGTCCGGTGTAATCGGGATAGCCTCTATCATCAGAGGAATGTTGTCAGCTTCAAAACCATATTCGGCCTGTGCCTGCATCATCATATCTCGAAAAAGAGATTTTGCTTTTTCGGTCCCATATGCCAGTTCGCTGAGCTTAATCTGGCGAGTAGCAAGATCGTCCCGTGTGAGTGTGCAGCGAATCTGATTGTCATTGATTTTTTCTATTTTCACAGATATCACATCCTTTATCTTGACATTCAAAATTAGAGATACTATTTCTATGATATTATATACTAAAGAGTGCGAAGATGTAAAGGCAGTTCCTGATTTTTTTAGATTTTTCCTGAAAAGTACTTGCAAACCGTCAGGAACAGGTTATAATGAATTTAGAAAAGGTGGCATCGTCCGTAAGAAAGGATGTGATGCCGGCCGGTATATGTGAATTTCTAATTACATTTCCAAGTTTCAAATTTTCAATTCGATAATCCACCATTCAACAAAATGAAATCCCCCATTTTTATAAAAAGCAGACGGGACAGGTGCCATCTTTTCATATACAAACTTTTGCGATACGCTGAAAATGCGTAAAGAGGATTGCTTTTTGGCAAATAAAGAAAGGAAAGCGGTTATATATCACGATAAACTCCGCTGTTAGATGATTATGAAGAAAAAAAGCAAAAAACAGATGGACCGTTTCCGAAAGGAATTGGATTTTTACGCCAGCGAAGGGATTCCGTTATGGCTGAACGGAATGCCCAGTACACCAAAAGAAATTGAAAAAGCACATAAAGTTGCGGAAGATGTCACCTATATGCGGGATTATGTGAGAGATTCCAGCGGTCGTCTCACACGCCTGGAATTTGACTCCGTGAAAGACATCTGAAAATGAACTTCCGGTACTTTGTAACATGGTTCCCTCCTGTGCACACACAGTACCGGAAGATAATGGAAAACAGGGAATTTTTTGTAATACACACCGAAACGGTTTCATAAAAAATGTATAAAAAACTCGAAGAAAATGGTGACGGAACAAGATTCTATTGTTATAATAAATTGCAGCAGGAGGTTTTACAATGAAGAAAAAAATATTACCGGTTTTGACAGTGTTTTGCCTGATTATTCTGGTTATGGCAGTTGGCTTGATCACTCTGTTGATCAAAAGATATGCACCGTCAAAAGAAAAAATGGATGGGGCAGAATATTTTCAGATTACGGGCGAAGATGAAGCGGCATTGATCGTGAATCATGTGTTGATGGAAGAAAAAGTGAAAATAATCGACGGCAGATCTTATGTGGATAAAGCCGTTGTTGAAAAATATATTAACAGCAGGTTCTACTGGGATGCGAAACAAAAAGTGATGTTATATACTCTTCCTACGGAAGTGTTCCAAATTGTTCCCGATACACAGGAGTATCAGACATCTCAGGGAATTCAGACAACAGATTATGTTATTATAAAATCTCAGGGAGATACATATTATCTGGATCTGGAATTTATAAAAACATATACGGATATGGAGTATACGTTGTATGAGGAACCAAATCGCGTGGTGATCCGGACGAAATGGAAAGATGCACAGATGGTGACTGTGAATGAGAAAAGTGCGATTCGTCAGAAAGGCGGTATCAAAAGTGTGATTCTCACAGAGGCTCAGAAGGGGGAGCGTCTGTATCTTGAAGAAGAGATGGAAAACTGGAGTCGGGTATCCACAGAAGACGGTTATACCGGTTATATTAAAAAGGAAGATATCTCACAGCCGGAAATTGTCACTTTAGAACATACAAGTACAGCGCCGGAGTATACGAATATTCGAAAAGATTATAAAATCAATCTGGGTTGGCATCAGGTGACCAGTGCGGAAGGCAACGCAGCACTGGAATCCATAGTGGCAAATACACAGGGATTGAATACCATATCACCTACCTGGTTTTCTGTTATTGATAATGCAGGAACGATTTCTTCCCTTGCAAGTGCAGATTATGTAAATCAGGCCCATGCTATGGGACTGGAAGTGTGGGGATTGATTGACAATTTCAATACCAGTGCGGATACTCTTACATTTTTATCGGATACACAGGTGAGAACCAATATTATCAATCAATTGATGGAGCAGGCAGATGTGGTCGGGCTGGATGGCATCAATCTTGATTTTGAGAGTATCACAGAGGAGCAGGCGCCTCATTATGTACAGTTTATCCGGGAATTATCTATTGCCTGCCGCAATCGGGGGTTGGTATTTTCCATTGATAATCCGGTACCTATGCCATATAACCGGTATTATGACAGAAAAGAACAGGGAATTGTGGCTGACTACGTGATTATTATGGGATATGATGAGCATTATTCCGGTGATACGGAAGCGGGGTCAGTTGCATCTCTGGAATTTGTAAAAAATGGTATTTTGGATACTCTGGAAGAAGTACCGGCTGAAAAAACAATTAATGGAATTCCGTTTTATACAAGACTCTGGACAGAACCGTTTGGCGGTGGCAATCTGACAAGTGAAGCTATGGGCATGCAAAGTGCATCGGATTATGTCGTGGCAAATGGTATGGATACCTATTGGGATGAAACGCTGGGGCAGACGGTTGCAACTCTGGAGACGGAGGAAGCACTGTATTCGATGTGGCTGGAGGATGAACAGTCCATAGCTGAAAAAATGAAACTTGTACAGGAGTATCAGCTTGCCGGTGTGGCAGAATGGAAGCTGGGGCTGGAAAAAGCATCTGTTTGGTCGGTGATTTCTCAGTATTTACAGTAACGGTAACGATTCAGAACCCTGTCCTTCCCGGTTACAATGGGAGTATAAGATAAGAAAGGTGGAAGACAAATGGCAGAAGAAATGTTTAAAACTACGTTGATGGGTGGCTTTGATAAGGATGATGTACAGACAAAGGTTCAGATTATGAAAGATGAAGCATTTGCTGAAAAATCAAAATTAATCAAAGAAGGGAAAGAAAAGGATAAAAAAATAGCTGATCTGCAAAGACAGCTTAATCTGAAAAATATTCAGAGAGAGCAGGAGATAGAGGAAATCAGAAAAGAGCATGAACAGGAGATGGAGGAGATGCTCCAGCGCCTGCGTCTGAAGGAAGAGCAGAAAGAAAAGCTGGAAAAAGAAATCTCTGAAAAATATCAAAAGTATATTGACCGCTATGATCTGATTGGAAGCCTTGTTCTGGAGGCTCAGGAAAAGGCAGAAAAAATCGTCGCAGATGCAGAACAGAAACGTGATATGCTGGTAGAAGAGGCACAGCGGGAAGCGCAGAAATGTCTGGATGCCGTACAGTCCGAAGTGGATGAAAAACTGGCGGAAGGAAAAAGAAAATATATTGCTGTTCAGGAAGAAATGTATGAGATTGTGGAGTTGATCAATCAGGCCCAGAGAAGGTTCATGTCTTCTTACCGGGAGGTACATAAGATTATCAGCACTATGCCAGAATCTATGAGAGAGTTGGAGGATGAGACAGAAAATGGAGTGGAGCATCTGGCAGAAGAAGCGGAACTGAGTGAGACAGAAAATACTACACTGATGTCAGAGGAACAGAAAACAGAAGAAATCGTTGATTCAGATTCTGAACAACCGGAACCAGATCCGGATGACACAGCAGAACCGGAACAACAGGAAGAGACGGATACAGACAGTCAGGATAATCTGGATGAAGAAGATGATATTCTGGAAGCGGATATCTTACGCTTGCTCGAGCGAGAGGAAAATGAAGAAGACTGAAAATCAGAGATTTACGCAGGGTTTTGTTCTGTAGTATTCAGAAAACGGATACTACAGGACAGAACCCTGTATTTTTTGCTGTATGGGCTTTAGCCTGTTTCGAGCTTCATAGGATATTTGAAAGGTAAGTCAGCACTTATGATATTCGGTGGTTATACCCAGCTGGTAGATCCACCCGTTTTACAAGTGGCGGCGACTATACAATACATAGAAAACACGAAAAAGTAACCGCCAACGCCAATTATAGGTTACTTTTCATAGGAATTTATAATCCGGACTAACCGTCTATCGATAGTGCCTTTTATATTATTATATTAGCAGATGAAACTGGGATTGTCAAATTGCAAATTATTACTTTGATTTTGAATAAAAGTAACATTCGTTTCCGGCTGCTTCCTTGACACGTGATGTTGCAAAGCTGTATAATCGCAGAAGAGATGAATATGTGATTTTATGAAAGAAAATGTGAGAAAGGAACGGAAGATGGACAGGTCAGGACAAGAGTTGAACGGAAGAAATACAGTGCAGGCGTCTGGAGGAAAGATACCGGAGAGGCAGGCAAATCCGCTGGGAACAGCACCAGTGGGACCCTTGCTTCGAAAGTTTGCGATTCCCAGTATCGTGGCGATGCTGGTAGGGGCACTGTATAATATCGTTGACCAGATTTTTATCGGAAACAGTATAGGAGAGTTGGGCAATGCGGCCACGAATGTGGCATTTCCTCTGAGTACCAGTTGTACCGCGCTGGCGCTTCTGTTTGGTGTGGGTGCAGCGTCTGCCTTTAATTTGTCTATGGGACGGGGAGAGAAGGAAAAGGCACTCTATTATATTGGAAATGCAGCAGTTTTGTTGTTTGGCTGTGGACTTTTTCTTTGCCTGATCACGCAGCTTTTTTTGGAACCGATGCTGGTGTTTTTTGGATCTCCGAATGATGTGCTGGGATATGCCAAGGAGTATGTGCGGATCACTTCGATCGGATTTCCATTCCTGATTCTGACTGCGGGAGGAGCACATCTGATCAGAGCTGACGGCAGTCCCAGATATTCCATGATGTGTAATCTTGTGGGAGCAATTATCAATACCATTTTGGATCCGCTGTTTATCTTTGGATTTCATATGGGAATGACAGGCGCAGCCCTTGCTACAATTATCGGACAGATCGTATCCTGTTTTATGGTTCTGCGTTATTTGCGCCATTATAAAGCAGGCAATCTGACAGCGGAACATCTGCGTCCCCGTTTGAAATATGCGGGATATGCAATGAATCTGGGAATGGCTCAGTGCTTTAATCAGCTGGCAATGATGGTCGTGCAGATTGTGATGAACAATTCTCTGCGGTATTATGGATCTTTGTCTATTTATGGGGAATCTATTCCATTGGCCTGTTCCGGAATTATCAATAAAGTGAGCTTTATTTTCTTTGCGCTTTGCATTGGGATCGCACAGGGAATGCAGCCGATTGCAAGCTTTAACTATGGCGCAAGGCAATATGACCGTGTGAAGAAAGTAATCTGCTTGGGCATAACGGCAGGACTTATCATTTGTACGGTAGCGTTTGCCATGTTTCAGATCTTTCCTCGACAGATTATCAGTCTGTTCGGAAACGGATCGGAGATGTATTTTTCCTTTGCGGAACGGTATTTTCGGATTTATTTGTTTTTTACATTTTTAAATAATATTCAGCCGATGTCATCTACGTTCTTTACTTCTATCGGCAAACCGGCAAAGGGAACCTTTCTGGCACTGACGAGACAGATTATCTTTTTGCTTCCGTTGATTGTGATACTTCCGATTTTTGTGGGCATTGACGGAATCATGTTTGCAGGTCCGATTGCCGATTTTCTGGCAGCGATCATTTCGGCTATTTTTCTGATTCGGGAATTGAAAAGCTTTAGTTTGTTACAATAAAAGTCTTGGAGGAGATTTCATATGGAGTATGCAAAAGAGAAAGAATTGATATTTAAAAACATGGATCGGATTGTTTTTGCGGGAGATTCTGTGACAGATATGGGAAGTGAACAGCCGGTGGGGGAAAGTTTTGATGAAAATCTGGGCAGAAGTTATGTGCGTATTATTGATAATATGCTGAGCACCTGGTATCCGGAGATTTTAGTGCGTGTCACAAATTCCGGTATTTCCGGCAATACCAGCCGCGATCTTCTGGAAAGATATCAGAGGGATGTGATAGATCTCAATCCTGACTGGGTTTCTATCTGTATCGGAATCAATGATGTATGGCGTCAGTTTGACAGTCCCGCTATGCCGGATACCCATGTGATGCCGGAAGAATATGAGGCAAATCTGGAAAAAATGATCCTGGCTGTGAAAGATTCCGTGAAAGGCATTTTTCTTATGACACCTTATTATATGGAACCGAATCCAGAGGATGGAATGAGAAAGCGAATGGATGAATACGGTGCAGTCTGCAGGAAACTTGCAGAAAAATATGGATGTGTTTTTATTGATCTGCAGGAGACATTTAATCAGTATTTCCGGTTCCGGCATTCTACTTATATTGCCTGGGACAGAATTCATCCCAGTCTGGTGGGAGCGACGATTATCGCAAGAGAATTTTTAAAACATTGCGGATTTGATTATGAGCATATAGCATATGGAGTGTAAAAAGATGAGTAAATTTGAACCGGACTATAGAAATATAGTGAATGCAGCGTTTAACAAAAAAGCAGAGAGACTTCCTCTGTACGAACATAACGTGGATGCGAGTGTAATGGAAAAACTGATTGGTAAGGAATTCGCAGGTCTGTATGAAGGAGATGACAGAGATCTGGAAGAATTTTTCTCTTATTACTGTGGTTTTTTCCGGGATTATGGATATGATGTGGTTACGTTTGAAGGGTGCATCGGACAGATTCTTCCGGGAGGCGGTGCTCTGGGTAACTGTCGTATTACTCCGGCGATTCAGTCCCGAGAAGATTTTGAGAAATATCCATGGGATGAAATCCCGGAATTGTACTTCCAGAATTATGGGAGATATTTTTCTGCGCTCAGAAAACAGATGCCGGAAGGGATGAAAGCAATCGGCGGTGTCGGGAACGGGATTTTTGAGTGTGTGGAAGATCTGACAGGATATCAGAATCTTTGTCTTATGATGTACGATGATGAAGAGTTGTTTGCGCAGCTGTTTCAGAAAGTGGGAGAAACCAATCTGAAGATCTGGCAGAGGTTTATGAAGGAGTATGGAGACATCTACTGTGTATTGCGATTTGGCGATGACATGGGATATAGGAGTAATACATTGATGTCGGCGGATACTTTGAGAAAATTTGTGATTTCGCGGTATCGTCCGATTATTGATTTGGTTCATCAGTACAAAAAACCTTTCCTGCTGCATTCCTGTGGGCAGATATTCTCAATCATGGAAGATCTGATTCAAGCCGGAATTGATGCGAAACATTCCAATGAAGATCAGATTGCACCATTTTCACAGTGGGTGGAAGGATACGGAGATCGTATCGGCAATTTTGGAGGATTGGATGTGGATGCAGTCTGCCGGATGGATCGTGCGGAACTTAAGGAATACGCGATAGATGTAATCCAGAAAGCAGAGGGTCATGGCGGAATAGCCATTGGTACCGGAAATTCAATCCCGGCTTATGTTCCCGCAGAAGGATATTTGAATATGATAGAAATCGTCAGGGAATACAGAGGAGATTTGTGATAACACACAGAGAACAGTTTATCAAGACATTAAAATGTGAAAAAATCGGGGGCAGGGTGCCTCACTTTGAGCTGGTATTTTTATTGATATCGCTAAAAAATATGATCATAGTGCTATTTTCGTACAGCATACACTGAAAGGTTTTGAGAATACCCAGTGGCTGCTGGAGACCATCAGGGAAAAGAGCGGAGACGAATATTACCTGATGATGCATGGAGATCCCACATGGGCGATTCCGGAGGGAAATACCATGATGGACTTCGCGGTGCAGATGCTGGAAGAACCGGAAAAATTAAATGAGGAATCGAAGCGCAGAGTGGAAGAATATCTCGACTTTGCAGAAAAGCTGGACAGCCACGGACATCTTCTTGATGGTTTTACTCTGTGTTCTGACTATTGTTTTAATGTGAATCCATTTTTTACACCAGATCAGTTTGATGAATTGATTGTGCCGTATCTGAAGGAGATCATCTCAGAATATCGAAAACTGGGGTATTATACGATCAAGCATACGGATGGTAATATCATGCCGATCTTGAAACAGATGGCGGACTGTAAACCGGACGCGATTCATTCTATTGATCCTCAGGGACATGTGAATTTGAGAGAAGTGCGTGAGATTGTAGGGGATAAGATTGCGCTGATCGGAAATGTGAATTGCGGTCTTTTGCAGACAGGTACAGATGAGGAATGTGATGCAGATGTAATGCGTGCTCTGAGGGAAGGCATGCAGGATGGAAAGGGCTATATTTTCTCAACCTCAAACTGTGTTTATACAGGACTTCCTCTGGAGCGTTATGAGAGAATGTGGAAATTATGGAGAGAGTACGGAGTTTATCCGGAAAAATAATATGATAAGTTACAACGAGGGGAGAATATATGAGATTAGTAAATTATTATGAAAATCCGGAAGTATTACATTTGGGGACAGAAAATCCAAGGGCCTATTATATTCCCAAAAATCTGGAGGGAAAGAGTTGTCAGACACTGCTGAACGGAGAATGGGAGTTTGCATTTTATGGGTCTCCACAGGAGGTTCCGGAACATTTTTATATGTCGGAAATAACAGAAGGATGTGCAAAGGTACAGGTTCCTGCCTGTTGGCAGTATTATGGAGTTGACAGTCATCAGTATATCAATCAAAAATATCCTATACCGTATGAGCCGCCATACGTTCCTACAGAAAATCCCTGCGGGACATATAAAAAAGTTTTTCGGGTGGATAAAAAATCGAATGAAACAATCTATCTGAACTTTGAGGGGGTAGATTCCTGTTTTTACGTATGGGTGAACGGTATGTTTGTGGGATATAGTCAGGTATCTCATGCAACCAGCGAGTTTGATATCACAAAATACATCATAGATGGGGAAAATGTTCTGGCAGTGCTGGTGTTGAAATGGTGTGACGGAACGTATCTGGAAGATCAGGACAAACTGAGAATGTCGGGAATTTTCAGAGATGTCTATCTTCTGACCCGCCCTGAAAACCATATCCGGGACTATCGGATCGTGGCGCAGCCTGATGAAGACGGACTTTGCGGAATGATTACATTTTCCTGGGAGTGCACAGGCAGTATGCAGAAAGTGGATATTCGTATATTTGATGCCAGCGGTGCTTTGTGTGCGCAGGGAGAGTCGGACAGTGGGAACTGTGAACTGAATATACCTGATCCTAAGCTTTGGAATCCGGAGGCACCATACTTGTATTCTGCTGAAATTATCTGTGGGCAGGAATGTATATGGGAAAAAATCGGATTTCGAAAAATTGAGATAAAAGACGCGGTTGTCTATTTGAACGGTGCACCGATTAAGATGAGGGGCGTAAACCGTCACGACAGTGATCCGGAAACCGGTTATACCATAAGCAGAGAGCAGGCAGAAAAAGATCTGAAATTAATGAAAGAGTATAACATTAACACAATCAGAACCAGCCACTATCCGAATGCACCGTGGTTTCCGCAGCTGTGTGATGAATATGGTTTCATGGTGATCAGCGAGAGTGATCTGGAAGCCCATGGAAGTATTTTTATAGATTATGGAGAAGAAGATTACCTGAAACGGATGTCTTATACTGTGGAAAATCCCATGTTTGAAGAAGCGATTTTGGACAGAACACGCTTGAATGTGATCCGTGATAAAAATCGCCCATGTATTGTAATGTGGTCGTTGGGCAATGAATCGGGTATGAGCACGGCGATAGAAAAGGCAGGAAGATGGATAAAATCTTATGATCCTACGCGTCTTGTGCATTATGAGAGTATCTTGCAGAATGAAAAATTCAGTCAGGACGTTTCCATGCTGGATGTTTATTCACGAATGTACCATCATCCGGATGGGATCCGGAAATATCTGGCAACAAATGACCGCCGACCTTATTTTCTTTGCGAATACAGTCATGCCATGGGAAATGGTCCTGGTGATATTGAGGATTATATGCAGTTGTTTCTATCAGAACCCCGGATTCTCGGCGGCTGTATCTGGGAATGGTGTGATCATGCGGTTTATGCCGGAATTGCAGAAAACGGAAAGAAGAAGTATCTGTATGGAGGCGATTTCGGTGAAGCCGAACATGATGGAAATTTTTGTGTGGATGGACTGGTATTTCCGGATCGGATTGTCTCCAGTGGACTGAAAGAGTACAAAAATGTGATTCGGCCGGTTCGGGCAGCATTGTTGGATGCAGAGAAAGGGATAATTTCTCTGAGAAACTGCCTGGATTTTACGGCACTGGAAGATGCGGTTACCATAAAGTATGAAATTTCCTGTGAGGGAATTGTTGTGGAGGAAGGAGAACTTCCGGTGGTTCACCATTTGCCGGGAGAGACAAAAGAATATCAGCGTCCTTATCATTTGCCTTTGGAAGCATCCGTGGTATGTCTCCGTCTCAGATACATTGCCAATGGAAAGATGCATATGAGAGAAAAAGGCGAGGAGATGGGATTTGACCAGATGTTCCTGCGGGAAAATTATCAGATGTATCGGCCTGTACCGGAAGGGAAGGTACTGCATCTGGAGGGGGATGATCGGCATCTGCAGATCTGTGGTGAAGATTTTGTGTATCGGTTTGACCGATTTACCGGTCTCTTTTCATCTCTGAGATATGATGGAACCGAATATCTGCAAAAACCTATGGAGTATAATTTTACAAGAGCTGAGACAGATAATGATATGTGTATGAAAACAGCGTGGGAGAATACAGGATATCATCTTATCAGAAATAAAGTACATACTGTAAACGTCAGACAGAAAAATGGCTGCTGCTGTATCGAGGTTCATCAGGTATTTTATCCGCTTCACAGAGAAAAATGTCTGGAATTGACCAGTGAATGGAAAATCTACCCGGACGGCTGTATAGAGGTCAGCGCAGAAGGCCTGCGAAATACCCGGATGCCATGGCTGCCGAGAATGGGAGTACAGATGATTCTGGATCGGGCATTTGAAAAAGTGGAGTATCTTGGAAAGGGCCCTTCGGATGCTTATCCGGATAAACAACACGCATCCTGGTTTGGAAGATTTTGGGATCGTGTCTCTGCGATGCATGAGGATCATATAAAACCGCAGGAAAATGGAAGCCATTGTCATACCTATGAGGTAAAAGTGGAAACTGAGAGTGGAAGATATCTGCAGGTATCTGCAGAAAAACCCATATCTTTTCAGGTATCCCATTATACCCAGGAACAGCTTCGCAGCACAAAACATAATTTTGAACTGGAAGAATCACCCTATACGATTTTCTGCGTGGACTATAAAATGAGTGGCATCGGTTCGGGAAGCTGCGGATACGCGCCGGCAGAGAAATATCGTCTGGAAGAAGAAAAGCTGTCCTATCGTATGATCTGGAAGCTGGGATGACACAACCGTCATAGCCTCCATGATAAAGAATTGGAAAGAAAAAGCTTCCGAGGCATATACTTTAAAGAGTATGTTCCCCGGGAGTTTTTTTGTGAAAAAAAAGATATTAGAATTAAGTATGGCTGCGATGCTGCTTGTGGGAGTGTTCTGGCTGGCGAGAGAAGGAGCCGGACTGATGGCGAGCCAGACACAAGAAGGGTATACAGTGGTTGTGGATCCGGGCCACGGCGGCAGCGATCCCGGAAAAGTGGGAATACATAAGGAAAAGGAAAAAGAGATTAATCTACAGATAGCGCTTCTGCTGAAAGAAAAGTTGGAAAAAGAAAAGGTGAATGTGATTATGACAAGAGAGGAAGACGTTGATCTCTCAGACGGTTCCTCCACCAATAAAAAGGTACAGGATCTGAAAAAAAGGTGCGAGATCATTCATGAGGCAAAGCCGGATTGTGTGCTGAGCATTCATCAGAACAGCTATCCGGATGAAAGTGTCAGGGGAGCACAGGTCTTTTATTATGAGGATTCTCTGGAAGGAAAAGAACTGGCGGAAATCCTTCAGAAGCATCTGGTGGAAGAACTGGATACGGAGAATCACCGGCAGGCAAAAGGAAACAGAAGTTATTATCTGCTGAAAAAGACAGATGCGGTGCTGACGATCGTAGAGTGTGGATTCTTGAGCAACAGTGAGGAAGCACAGCTCTTGTCGACGGAAGAATATCAGGAAAAGCTTGCTGAGATCATTTGTAATGGGACGATGGAATATCTGTCTGGCAGGGAAAAGAGCGTATAATGACTGAAAAAGAGGAGAATGATTGGCTGCAATAGTTATAACTCATTTCTATTTAACTAATTCAATTGACATTTAGCTAAATTAATATTAAAATTAAGCTAAAATCAGCAATGAAAGGGTGAGTTTCGTGAGTAAGTCAGTGAGAATGTCTGATATCGGAGCAAGACTACATGTGAGTACGGTGACAGTTTCCAAAGCACTTTCGGGTCAAAAAGGTGTCAGTGATGAACTGAGGGAAAAAATCATCAGGCTGGCGGATGAGATGGGATATGAAAGACGTATTTCAGAAGAAAATGAAAACCGAAATTATACGGTGGGTGTCATTGCTGCGGAGCGTTATCTGCAGGAAAAGCAGTCTTTTTACTGGTCTTTGTATCAGGAGATCTTGAAAAGGGCAATTGCGCGAAAATGTTTCCCTATGCTTGAAGTGATCAGCTATGAGACGGAACGAAAGGCGGAGCTTCCGAAGGTTGTCAGTGAGAAAAAAGTAGATGGTGTGATCATTATGGGGGCGTTTCATAAAGAATATGTCAGATATATACAGGAGAATGTCCATCTGCCGATGCTGAATCTGGACACCACGAACGGATGGGAAAACTGTGATTGCGTGGTAACGAATAATGTGCTGGGCGGTTATCAGATGACAAATTACCTTTTTGAGCTGGGACATACAAAGATTGGATTTGTAGGCACGAGACTGGCGACCAGCAGTATTGACGACCGTTTTCTGGGATATATGAAATCTATGATGGAGCATGGAGCAAAATATGAGGAAAAATGGATTCTGGAGGACAGGGATCGGGAATCCGGCCATATGGAAATAGGAGCCAAGTTCCAGATACCGGATGAAATGCCCACAGCATTTTTCTGTAATTGCGATCGGTCAGCCGGCATTCTGATAAAAAAACTGGAGAAAAGCGGCTATTCTGTTCCGGAAGATGTGTCAGTTGTCGGCTTTGACAATTATGTCACCGGTGAGACTACAGGTATCGGCATTACAACTTACGAAATTGATATAAGGGAAATGGCAAGGCGTGCTGTTCATATCATGGTACACAAACTGGAAAATTCCGATTATTCCACGGGTGTATTTATGATTGCCGGAAACTTTATCGAGAGAAACAGTGCGAGGCGAATTGCGTCACCGGTGCCTTTCATTTGAATGGAGAAGGAGGAGTAATTTATGGCAATTATCTATGATGAAAAAGAACAGGTATTTATGTTAAATACACCGAATACCACCTATGCGATTGCGGTGACAGACGAAACATATCTGTGTCATCTGTATTATGGAAAGAAGATTCAGGATTCTCATATCCGATATCTTTTGAGGGAGGATGAACTTCCTTTTGTACCGTCAAAAAATTTCAGAGAGAAAAATACTTTTCTTGATACGTTCCCTATGGAGTATCCGGAGACAGGGATGGGAGATTATCGGCAGTCTGCTTTTTGCGTAAGAGATGCCGAGGGACACAGAGCCAGTGCCTGTATCTATAAAGGATATGAGATCAAAGCAGGAAAACCGAAACTTCCGGGAATGCCGGCTACATTTGCAGAGGAGGATGTCTGCAGTACGCTGTATCTACACTGCGAAGACCCGGTGCTGGGGCTTCGTCTGTGCCTGATGTACAGTGTGTTTGAGGACGTGGATGTGATCACACGGAGTGTGCGGGTGGAAAATATCGGGGGAAATCCTGTTTATCTGGAAAAAGTGCTGACTGCCTGTCTGGATATGGCGGATCAGTCTTTCGAATGGGTAAGTCTGTGCGGAGCATGGGCAAGAGAACGCCATATCCAGCGGCTTCCTGTTGGGTACGGTCGTCAGAATGTGGCTTCTTTCAGAGGAGAATCCAGCCATCAGGAGCAACCATTTATAGCACTGGCAACAAAAGGTGCAGGGGAAGAGGAAGGCGAGATTTATGCCATGCACTTTGTATACTCAGGAAATTTCCTTGCACAGGTGGAAAAGAATGCATACGGTTATGTGCGGATGACCATGGGAATCCATCCGGAAGGATTTACCTGGAAGCTTGAGCCGGGAAATGAATTTACGGCACCGGAAGTAGTGATGACCTATTCCTGTCAGGGATTCGGAAAAATGACCCGGACCTTCCATGAACTGTATCGTAATCATCTGATTCGCAGCCCTTATCTTCATAAAGCCCGTCCGGTTCTGATCAATAACTGGGAGGCAACTTATTTTGATTTTGATGAGAAAAAATTGTTGGAAATTGCACGGGAAGCATCAGAACTGGGGATTGAGCTTTTTGTCCTTGACGATGGATGGTTTGGAAAACGGAATTCGGATAACTGTTCTCTGGGAGACTGGAAAGTTAACAGAGAGAAGATTCCATCAGGAATCGGAAAACTGTCAAAAGAGATCAATGCACTGGGAATGAAATTTGGTATCTGGGTGGAACCGGAAATGATTTCCCCGGATTCGGATCTGTTTCGTGCACATCCGGACTGGGCTATCCAGATACCGGGAAGAGAAATTACCCAGAGCCGCTGCCAGTATGTGCTGGATCTTTCCAGAGATGAAATCGTAGACTATATTTATGAACAGATTGCAGAGGTTCTGCGAAACGCTGAGATCTCGTATGTGAAGTGGGATATGAACCGGCAGCTTACTACGATTGGCAGTGCTGCTCTTCCGGCAGATCGTCAGGGAGAGCTTTACCACCGGTATGTTTTGGGAGTATACCGCCTTCAGGAACGTCTGATTACGGAATTTCCGGATCTGCTTTTGGAGAACTGTTCCGGAGGCGGTGCACGTTTTGATCCGGGTATGCTGTACTACAGTCCGCAGATCTGGTGCTCAGACGACACGGATGCGGTAGAACGTCTGGCGATTCAGGAAGGAACAGCTATGCTCTATCCTTTGTCTTGTATCGGTGCTCATGTCAGTGCATGTCCGAACCATATTGTAGGTCGTGTAACTCCATTTGAAACCAGAGGTCAGGTAGCGATGGCCGGGACTTTCGGATATGAGTTGGATGTGACAAAACTTTCAGAAGAAGAAAAAGAACAGGTGAAAGAACAGATTCAGTGTTATCATATGTATCAGGAATTGATTCGCGAGGGAGACTATTATCGCCTGTTATCATCACAGCAGATGCAGAGAGCAGATGCGTGGATGGTGGTTGACAGGGAGAAAAAGAAAGCACTGATCTGGTGCGTTACAGTGCTGAATGCACCAAATCAGGATGGATTTTTCTTAAAATTAAAAGGTTTGGACAGTGAAAAGATTTACAGGATCAACGAAAAAGAATATCAGGGTGATGTATTGATGAATTGTGGAATCCGTATCAAACCTGCAACAAAAGATTTTGTCAGCAGAATGTTCTATGCGGAGTGTATCTGATAGATGAGAAATTTCCTCTTGCCCGCACGGTCTGTCTTTAGTATACTGAGACTAGCAGATGAAAAGGAAAAAAGGTGAGCAAATGGAAACAAAGGTGGTCCGCATGGATCCGGAAAACATAGAGAAAGAGGCGATACGGGAAGCCGGTGAAATTTTGAAAGCCGGTGGTCTGGTTGCATTTCCTACGGAAACGGTGTATGGTTTGGGAGGGAATGCATTGGATGAGAAGGCAGCTGAAAAAATTTATGAAGCTAAGGGGCGTCCTTCGGATAATCCTTTGATCATTCATATAGCAGAGCTTTCTGCCCTGGACAAAATTGTGACAGAGGTACCGGAAAATGCCAGAAAGCTGGCAAAGAAGTATTGGCCGGGACCATTGACTATGATTTTTCATAAGAGCAGCTGTGTTCCCTATGGTACCACAGGTGGCTTGGAGACAGTGGCAGTCAGGATGCCAAATCATCCGGTTGCGCTGGAACTGATCCGGGCCGGAGGTGGTTATGTGGCAGCACCAAGTGCCAATACTTCGGGAAGACCCAGTCCGACCTGTTCTTCGCATGTAGAGGAAGATCTGACAGGAAGAATCGACAGGATCCTTGACGGCGGTCCTGTGGGGATTGGGCTGGAATCTACGATTGTTGATTTTACGGAGGAAGTACCGACGATTCTGCGGCCGGGATATATTAATCAGGAAATGCTGGAGGCGGTGATCGGTCCGATCCGGATGGACAGAGGACTGATTTCGGCAGACAGTGATGTGAAACCAAAAGCTCCGGGGATGAAATATCGTCATTATGCTCCCAAAGCGGATCTGCTGGTGGTAGAAGGCAGTCCGGAAAAAGTTCAGGAAAAGATACGGAAGCTGGCGAAAGAAAAGGTGCAGGAAGGTTTTCAGGTGGGAATCATAGCTACAGATGAAAGTGCAGACTGTTATCCTCTGGGTCTGGTGAAAAGTATCGGAACCCGGAAAGATGAGGAGAGTATTGCCCGTCATCTTTTTGGAGTATTAAGAGAATTTGATGACTGCGGTGTGTCTTTTATATATTCAGAAGCCTTTGACACTCCTCAGATGGGACAGGCGATCATGAATCGTCTTCTAAAAGCGGCAGGGCAGCAGAAAATTCAGGTGTGAGGAAATAATATGGTAATACGGTATAAAAAACTGATTTTTGTAGATACCAATGATAATTGCAGAGCTCCTATGGCAGAGTTGATTTTGAAAAGAAAATTTCTGACGAATCCTTTGAGTATCGAATCCAGAGGTCTGGTGGTACTTTTTCCGGAGCCATTGACTCCGAAAGCAGAGACTGTACTTGTCAACAATGGTTATCCGACACCATCTCATATTGCCCGGCAGCTGGAACAGGAGGATATCACCTCGGATGTACTTCTTCTGACAATGGAAGACAAGCAGAAGTCTGAGATATGGGAAACTTTTGAAAATGCTCCCCACGTGTATACTGTGAAAGAATATGTGGGAGAAGCAGGAGATATACCGGCACTGTATGGACAGCCTTTGGCTGTATACAGTCAGTGCTATACGGAACTGGAATTGTTGATGCGAAAACTTGTGATAAGACTGAATGAAGAGGAGGAACTGTAATGTTAGCAATCGGATGCGATCATGGCGGTTATGAATTGAAAAAAGAAATTGAAGCTTATTTGGATCAGAAGGGAATTGCCTATAAAGATTATGGATGCGACAGTACGGCTTCTGTTGATTATCCGATCTATGCCAAAAAAGTAGCACATGCGATTCTTGATGGAGAATGTGAGAAAGGAATATTGATCTGTGGTACCGGAATCGGTATTTCCATTACAGCCAATAAAATTCCGGGAATCCGCGCAGCGGTTTGCACCGACTGTTTTACTGCACAGGCTACCAGAGAGCACAATGATTCCAATATTCTGGCGTTGGGAGGAAGAGTGGTAGGACCGGGACTGGCAATCAAGATTGTGGAGACATTTCTTGAGACTCCATTTTCCAATGATGAGCGTCATATTCGAAGAATTAAACTGATTGAAGAAGAATAATGTGGTACTTTCAGATAAATGAAAGTGGAAAGGGGTACAAATGTCAAAAGTAGTAGTTATGGATCATCCTTTGATTCAGCACAAAATCGGGATTATCCGCAGGCAGGAAACAAGTTCAAAAGAGTTTCGGGAGATGATCGGTGAAATTGCTATGCTGATGTGCTATGAGGCAACGAGAGATCTGAAGCTGGAGGATGTGGAGATCACCACACCGATCACAAAGACTACAGTGAAAGAGCTTGCCGGTAAGAAACTGGCAGTGGTTCCTATCCTTCGTGCCGGACTTGGTATGGTGGAAGGTATGCTGGCCATGATCCCTGCAGCAAAAGTGGGACATATCGGTCTGTATCGTGATCCTGAAACACTAGTTCCGGTGGAATATTATTGTAAGCTTCCGGCAGACTGTTCAGAAAGGGATATTTTTGTTGTGGATCCTATGTTGGCAACAGGCGGGTCTGCAGAGGCAGCAATCCAGATGTTGAAAGATAAGGGTGTGCGGAATATCCGGTTTATGTGCATTATTGCAGCACCGGAAGGAATCAAGAAAATGCAGGAAAGTCATCCGGATGTGGATCTGTATATTGGAGCACTGGATGATCATCTGAATGATCATGGTTATATTGTGCCTGGTCTGGGAGATGCGGGAGATCGTATTTTCGGAACAAAATAGTGTGTCACAGGCTGCCCGTAGCGGGCAGCCTTTTGTACATAGATCAAATGGGAGGTTTTTACAGATGAAAGGAAAGAGAGAAGATTATATTACGTGGGATGAATATTTTATGGGAGTAGCGAAATTGTCCGGAATGAGATCCAAGGATCCCAATTCTCAGGTGGGTGCCTGTATTGTCAGTGAGGATAATAAGATTTTGTCCATGGGTTATAATGGATTTCCCATGGGATGCTCCGACGATGAATTTCCATGGGCACGGGAAGGGGATGCTCTGGATACCAAGTATCTTTATGTGACGCACAGCGAACTGAACGCTATTTTAAATTATCGGGGCGGTTCTCTGGAGGGAGCAAAGCTTTATGTATCATTATTCCCCTGCAATGAATGTGCAAAGGCAATTATACAGGCGGGAATCAAGACGATTATTTATGAAACCGACAAATATGCGGATACACCGGCAGTTCGGGCTTCCAAAAGAATGCTGGATGCGGCGGGAGTACGATATTATCAGTATAATCATACAAACCGGGAGATTGTAATTCGAGTATAAATCGGGGGTTGACAAACAGATAGGCTTCGGATAAAATTTCTTTAGTGTTAAAATGGCTATGAAGGGAATAGTACATACGAACCGATCAACAGAGAGGAGATCAGCGGTGAGAGATTTCCGTGAGGAACGTGTGGAACCGGCCCCGGAGCTGCCTGTGAAGAGCAGGACGCGTGCTTTGGCGTTAAAAAAGCGAGGTAAGTGAACAGTCTTTGACTGTTAATTAGGGTGGTACCGCCGGGCGAGCGCTTGGTCCCTGTATAGGGATTGAGGGCTTTTTTTCGTATAGGAAGGATGTTTATGCTTTTACGATTTGCAAGAGGCGGCCAGTCCATTATAGGAAATAATAAAATGATATGATAAATGGAGGAAAAACAATGGCAAAGGATAAGAAATTGGTGGAAGCAATTACTTCCATGGAAGAGGATTTTGCACAATGGTATACAGACGTTGTGAAAAAAGCGGATCTGATTGATTACACAAGTGTAAAAGGATGTATGGTGATCAAACCGGCAGGATACGCAATCTGGGAAAATATCCAGCATGAACTGGACAGAAGATTCAAGGAGACAGGAGTAGAGAATGTATATCTTCCGATGTTTATTCCGGAAAGTCTGCTCCAGAAGGAAAAGGATCACGTGGAAGGCTTTGCACCGGAAGTTGCCTGGGTAACTCACGGAGGACTGGAACCACTGCAGGAGCGTCTGTGTGTAAGACCGACTTCAGAAACTCTGTTCTGTGATTTATATTCCAGAGAAGTGCAGTCCCACAGAGATCTGCCGAAGCTGTATAATCAGTGGTGCTCTGTAGTGCGTTGGGAAAAGACTACACGTCCGTTCCTGCGTTCCAGAGAATTCCTGTGGCAGGAAGGTCATACGGCTCATGCCACCGCTGAAGAGGCAGAAGAGAGAACCATTCAGATGCTGAATGTATATGCAGATTTTTGCGAAGAAGTTCTGGCAATTCCGGTTATCAAAGGACGTAAGACAGATAAAGAGAAATTTGCCGGTGCAGAAGCTACTTATACGATTGAATCTCTGATGCACGATGGAAAAGCACTGCAATCCGGTACCAGCCATAACTTTG
This sequence comes from Lachnospiraceae bacterium, assembly GCA_004556655.1. Lineage (GTDB taxonomy): Bacteria > Bacillota > Clostridia > Lachnospirales > Lachnospiraceae > Oliverpabstia. The sequence goes on from SFGF01000009.1 coordinate 58,647, forward strand.
GTGACGGATTCGCAAAGGCATTTGGTATTCAGTATACAGATAAAGAAAATAAACTGCAGTATGTACATCAAACCTCCTGGGGTATGACCACACGTATGATCGGTGCTATCATCATGGTTCACGGAGATAACAGTGGTCTGAAACTGCCGCCGAGAATTGCTCCGGTTCAGGCTGTCATCATCCCGATTCAGCAGAGAAAAGAGGGAGTTCTTGAGAAAGCAGCAGAACTGAATGCAGTACTGAAAGCAGCCGGAATTCGTGTGAAAACAGACGACACAGACAAGAGCCCGGGATTCAAGTTTGCAGAGCAGGAGATGAGAGGTATTCCGGTACGAATTGAGTGCGGACCGAAGGATATAGAAGCAAATCAGGCTGTAGTGGTAAGAAGAGACACAAGAGAAAAGATCACAGTATCTTTGGACGAACTGGCTGAAAAAGTTCAGGAAATTCTTGACTCCATTCAGCATGATATGCTGGAAAGTGCAAGAGCCCATAGAGACGCACATACTTATGTAGCACATAATTATGAAGAATTCGTGCAGACAATTAACGAAAAGCCGGGATTTATTAAGGCTATGTGGTGCGGATGCCAGGAGTGTGAAGATAAGATCAAAGAAGATACGGCAGCAACTTCCCGCTGTATTCCGTTTGAACAGGAACAGCTTTCCGATACCTGTGTTTGCTGTGGCAAACCGGCGAAGAAGATGGTTTACTGGGGAAGAGCTTATTAAGACACCAGATTCGTTCAAGAAGCAGTTGTGATTCTGATATTTTTCCATATTTTCAAAAGAAATTACAAACATTTGAATCAAATAGAAAATATATAGAGCTATTAGAAAAGCCGGAATTTGCGGGGAGCAGAAAACTGATCCGCAGATTTCCGGCTTTTCCTTTTGCTGTCTACAGCTATATCACTGACGGTACTGTCGGGGAGTAAGCCCGGTATATTTTTTGAAAACCCGGGAGAAATAACTCTGGTCCTCGAATCCGGACGCAATCGCAATATCAATAATCGTATAGTCCGTGTTGGCAAGAAGACGTTTGCTTTCCTCGATACGAACCATGTTCAGATATTCTTTGAAGGAAGAGCCTGTGGACTGCTTAAATATAGAAGAAAAATAAGCCGGATTCAAGTGCACCTGGTCTGCCACTTCTTCCAGTGTCAGATTTCCCGAGAAATTCTTGGAAATATAGGAAATTGCTTTTTTGATAAGATCATGGTTTTTCCCGGGTATGTAATCAAACGTATTTTCAATAAAGGCTTCCAATGTTTCCTGAAGGCTATAACAAAGATCATCCAGATTCTGGATTTCCTGAAGATTCTTCAAAAAATGATTATTCATTTTCAAAATAATATCATTGGTAGCGCCCCCTTCAATGGCAGCACGGGATAACAGGGAGCAAAGTTCAATGGCACGTGTTTTAATAATTTCCAGATTATTTCCCTCTGCAAAGAAAACATATCCAAGAAGGTCATTGAGAATGGCTTTTGCCTGAAAGGCATCCCCGGTTTTTACCTTGGTGATCAGTGCCTTTTCTTTGTCGTAAGGATATTCCATTCTGTAAGAAGTGGAACAGGATTTATAATTCTGTATGGATTCATTGATTTTTGACTGCTGCTGAAGTTTCTCCTGCTTAATAATAAATTGCTGATAACTGTCGGAGATCAGACTGGAAAACATGTAGTAAAGAAGGCGGCTGATCTGCGTGACTTTTGCAGGCGGTACCACAGGCAGGGCATGGGATTCCTCGTAAAGTTCCAGAAGAGAATCCAGAGGAATCTGATATTTATCTGAAATGTCAGAAATCAATAAAGAATCCGGTTCATCCATCAAAAACGGACCAACAAGTATGGAACCAAAAAGGATGTTTTTGTTGATCAGAGGAAATACAATATGGTTCAGGTTGGCATGGCAGGAAAAAATATAGGTTTCTCCCAGGTCCATAGCCCGTTTTCCTGCTTTGATATGGAGACGGCTGCATTCATCTCCGGGCGGAAGAAAGCGGCGAAAAAGATTACAGAAAGAAGTGATATCGCCTTGAATCTAAAGAATATGTCCGGTATCATCAATAACCTGTATGGGAAGTCCCACACAGGCATGAAAAACTTTTAGCATATCGGTAAGCTGTTCTTTTTTTAAAATTGTGTATAAATACGGTGTCATATCAATTCGCCTCCCGGTTGAAAATCAACGTATAGTTATCAAAATATGGTGGATGAAGATAATACATCCTTTTCTTATTTTATCATGACATAATAGATAAAAAAAGTACTATCAATCTAAAAAAAATACAATATTTTTTAAATGAAAAAAGCTAGAATACAGATAAAGCAAGAGGGATGCGGAGCCCTGACTTTAAATACATAAAATATGGTGACACATAGGAGGAATGTGAACATGGCAATTATTCAGGAAATTTCAGAATTCTTACAAAAAGGAAGAGCTAAAAATGTAAAAACACTGGTACAGCAGGCACTTGACGAAGGAATGGATCCAAAAGTAATCTTAAATCAAGGTCTGATGGATGGTATGATGGTCGTAGGAAGCAAATTTAAAAAGAACGAAATTTTTGTACCGGAAGTTCTGGTAGCTGCCAGAGCAATGAATGCAGGACTGACAATTCTGAAACCAAAGCTGGTGGAAGTAGGAAATGAACCGATCGGACGTGTAGTAATCGGTACTGTAGAAGGCGATTTGCATGATATCGGTAAAAACCTGGTTGGAATGATGCTGCAGGGTGCAGGATTTGAAGTTATTGATGTGGGTGTAGATGTAAAACCGGAAACATTTATTGAAAAAGCAGAGGCAGAAGGTGCAGATATTATCTGTATGTCCGCATTGCTTACTACAACTATGACAAATATGCAGAATGTAATCAACAAATTAAAAGAAGAAAATCTGCGTGATAAATACATTGTTATGGTTGGTGGAGCACCGGTTAATGAAAGCTTTGCACAGGAAATCGGCGCAGATTTCTATACTCCGGATGCAGCGAGCGCAGCTGAAGCAGCCAGAGATGCAGTAGTGAAAAAAACAGCATAATTATTGAGACAAGGGCAAAAGGTCAGTCGGGGCATGCTTGCATGCCTGAGACTGACTTTCTGGATTACAGAAACATGAGGAAGCAGGATGGAAAAAATAAAGGTATTGAGAGACTTTCATCCCTGTATAGACAGAGAAAAGGTATTTAGGCAGCTGAATTGTTATCCGGATTCTCCAGTGTACGAGGAAATGGAAGAGTCTTTCGATGAGATTAAAGACGAAATGCTGAACTTATGTAAAACGGCGGGGGTCCTGGCATTAGGCAGGATCCCCTCTGGTTATTTTCAGCAGGAAAGAGAAGCGGTTTATGTTCTGGTAACGATCGGACAGGAGATCAGTGATCGTAGTACCCAAAAGTTTGCAGAAGGCGATTTTGTGCAGGGTATGCTGATTGATGCCATAGCTGACAGTTTATTGTTTTCTCTGGAAGATGATATTCAAAGAGAACTCCGTAATGCATGTGCCGGATGGAAACGTGGCGTGAGTAAGCGACTGGAAGCACCACAGGATATTCCCATGGAGATTCAGAAAGAAGCACTGAAACAGACGAATGCAGAAGAGCTGTTGGGACTGGAGCTGTCAAGCGGATATATGTTCCGACCGGTTAAGACCAGCAGCCAGATTTACCTTACCACGGACGATGAAAAGACTTTTAAAGCACAGCATAATTGCAGAACCTGTCCGAATGTGAATTGCCAACTCCGTCATGTGGAACCATTGAAAATCCGTGTGATGAATGATAAGAATGAAGAAATGATTATTTCATTGATGGATGGAACTCTTCTTGAAGCACTGCAGAAACAGATCGAGGGAATTCAGTCTCCCTGCGGTGGGCGTGGAGCCTGCGGAAAATGTCGGGTTCAGGTGATGGAAGGACAGCTTCCGGTAACTGCACAGGATGAGAAAATATTCAGCACGGAAGAACTGGCAGCCGGATGGCGGCTGGCCTGCTGCGCTGTTCCGGAGGAAGATCTGGCGGTTCGTCTGGGATGGGGAAGCGAAAAAGAAATCGAGGTTCAGGTTGGTTTTGAAGGAGAAAGTACGGTATCTTCAGACAAACAGTCCGATTATGAGGAGAAAATCTGCGGACCTTATGGTTTCGCTATCGATATCGGAACTACGACGCTGGCGGTGCAGCTGATTTCACTTAAAACAGAAGAGTGTCTGGGAACCGATACCGGATTAAACAGTCAGAGGACATATGGCGCAGATGTAATAGCCCGTATTCAGGCTTCTGTTGATGGCAAGGGAGAGGAGCTCATGAAACAGATCCGGAGAGATCTGTGGAAGAGCATGGAAAAGCTGAGTGTGGATCACGGAATTTCCATGGAAGATATCGAACAGGTAGTGATTGCCGGAAATACCACGATGATTCATCTGTTGATGGGATATCCATGTGATGGTCTTGGAAAAGTTCCGTTTACTCCTTATCGAATCGATGAGATTTACATAGCAGGAAGAGAAGTATTTCCAGGCTTGGGCAGTCGGACAGAGATACAGATCTATCCGGGAATATCTACGTTTGTAGGTGCGGATATTGTGTCTGGAATCTGTGCACTTCATATGGAAAAAAAAGAGCAGATTCAGCTGCTGGTTGATCTGGGTACGAACGGAGAAATGGTTCTTGGAAATCGTGAGAGGCTTCTGGTGACATCTACAGCCGCAGGACCGGCTTTTGAGGGTGGAAATATTACCTGGGGCACCGGCAGCATTCCCGGGGCCGTGTGCAGCGCTCACCTGGAAAACGGAAACCTTGATATTCAGACAATTCAGGGACAGCCGCCTGTGGGGATCTGTGGTACCGGGGTAGTGGAACTGACGGCTGAGCTTGTGAAAAATGAGAAAATAGATGAAACCGGGCGTCTGGAGGATCCGTGGTTTACATCGGGATTTCCAATTGCCGAAAATCCGCATGGAGAACAAATCTGCCTGACACAGAAAGACATCAGAGAGATACAGCTGGCGAAAGCCGCAGTGAGAGGCGGAATTGAAACCCTTCTGGACAAATACGGAATCACTGCCAAACAGGTTCAGCAGGTGTATGTGGCCGGAGGGTTCGGATATCGGCTTGATTATGAAAAGGCTATGCAGATTGGAATGTTTCCGGAAGAGTTTTCCGGAAAGGTTCAGGCAGTAGGCAACAGTTCTCTTCGTGGTGCTGTCAGACTGCTGTGTGGTCCTGAAAGAATGAAAGAGGCGGTGGAAACTACCGCACTGGCGGAGGAAATTGATTTGTCCACAGATCCTGTATTTCAGGAAGCATATATGGATGCTATGTTTTTCGGTGAGGAATGATTTTCATATTGAGACAGTTGTAAAAGAAAAAGACAGATCGTGCAGTTTGCGTGCCGAACTGTCTTTTTTCAGTAAAAGTAAAAACAGAAAATGCCTTGTAAATTTTATAGGGATATCATATAATAAATTCTGGTTTTTAGTTTTTAGGAAAGAGGAAAGAACAGGAGGGCACTTTTTTGAAGAGAGAAACAGTAATTGTACTGGACTTTGGCGGTCAGTATAACCAGTTGATTGCAAGACGTGTTCGAGAATGTAATGTATACTGTGAGATTTATTCTTACAAAACTGAAATTGAGAAAATTAAAGAGATTCAGCCGAAAGGTATCATTTTCACCGGTGGACCAAACAGTGTTTATCTGGAAGATTCACCCACATATGCAAAAGAAATATATGAACTGGGGGTTCCGGTTCTGGGAATCTGCTATGGTTCTCAGCTGATGATGCATCAGTTGGGTGGACATGTGTGCAAAGCTCCGGTTCGTGAATATGGAAAGATTGAAGTGACCGTGGATCAGACCTCCAAGCTGTTTGAAGGAGTATCGGAAAAGACAATCTGTTGGATGAGTCACAATGATTATATAGAAAAAGAAGCACCGGGATTTCATATTATTGCACACACGCCTGACTGTCCGGTGGCAGCTGTGGAAAATGTGGAGAAAAAATTATATGCAACCCAGTTCCACCCGGAAGTACTCCATACACAGGAAGGTAAGAAGATGCTTTCCAATTTTGTGTACAATGTATGTGAATGTTCCGGTGACTGGAAGATGGATTCTTTTGTGGAAGAGTCGATTAAGGCAATTCGGGAAAAAGTCGGAGACGGTAAAGTTCTCTGTGCACTTTCCGGTGGCGTGGATTCTTCTGTAGCGGCAGTTATGCTTTCCAAAGCGGTTGGCAATCAGCTTACCTGCGTATTTGTAGATCACGGTCTTTTGCGTAAAAATGAAGGTGATGAAGTAGAGGCTGTATTTGGCCCGGAAGGTCCGTATGACCTGAACTTTATCCGTGTCAATGCCCAGGAAAGATTCTATGAGAAGCTGAAAGGTGTGGAAGAACCTGAGCGTAAACGTAAAATTATCGGTGAAGAATTCATCCGTGTATTCGAAGAAGAGGCGAAAAAAATCGGTGCAGTGGATTTCCTGGTACAGGGAACTATTTATCCGGACGTTGTAGAGAGCGGCGTGGGCGGAGAGTCTACAGTGATCAAATCCCACCACAACGTAGGAGGACTGCCGGATTATGTAGATTTCAAAGAAATCATTGAACCCCTTCGCAATCTGTTCAAAGATGAAGTTCGTAAGGCGGGACTTGAACTGGGAATTCCGGAGTATCTGGTATTTCGTCAGCCATTCCCGGGACCGGGTCTCGGTATCCGTATCGTCGGCGAAGTAACAGCAGAAAAAGTCAAAATGGTTCAGGATGCAGATGCAATCTGGAGAGAAGAAATCGCCAAAGCCGGAATCGACAAAGAAATCGGCCAGTACTTTGCAGCACTGACCAACATGAAATCGGTTGGTGTTATGGGTGATGAAAGAACTTATGATTATGCTGTTGCCTTGAGAGCGGTTACTACTACGGACTTTATGACTGCGGAGAGTGCAGAGATACCCTGGGAAGTGATCGGACGGACCACCAGTCGGATCGTGAATGAGGTGAAGCATATCAACAGGGTAATGTACGATTGCACTGGGAAACCACCGGCTACGATTGAGTTTGAATAGTAGGCGGTGGGCCGGAAAGCCTTATTTTACGGGGCTTCCGGGCTTCGGCCTTTGAAAATTGCATTTTCATTGCAT
>SFGF01000180.1 GCA_004556655.1 Lachnospiraceae bacterium
GGAATAACAGATACAGAAAAAATACTGCCGGAAAATCGAGGGGACCTTCCTATCTGAGGTCTCCTGGAAGTCGTACACGGGTGGTTATTCATCGCTTACTTTATATCATTTCTAAAAAGGACAAAAGGGCCAATAAAGTAATCTGGATTTTTTTGATTTTATTGTTTCCGTTGTTTGGAAGTCTGTTGTATATCTTATATAATTTTCAGGCATCTACAAGAAAATTTGAACAGAAAATATTTCAGATCGGACAAAAGAACAGAACCCTTTATGGATTACCTGGAAGTGCAGAAAAATCTGCATATTATGAGGCTCCTGCTCATATACCACAGATCCGGTATCTAAAGTATGCCGGTTTTCCTGTTTATGATGATACCCAGACTGAGTACCTTTCGCCGGGAGAGAAATTTTTTCCTATTTTCCTGGAGGAATTGAAAAAGGCACAAAAATATATTTTTATAGAATACTTTATTATAAAAGAAGGATTGATGTGGCAGTCTATTTTGGATATTTTGAAAGAAAAGGTTTCTCAAGGTGTTGAGGTGCGAGTTATTTATGATGATATTGGATGTTTTCTCGCACTACCGAAAGACTATGCGATGCAATTGAAAAATATTGGTATTAAATGTGAAGTGTTTAATCCATTTCGTCCTGTTCTTACGGCTATACAAATCAAAGGGAAAGCTGCATGGAGTTTGACATTAATGTTTTTGGAAATGTGGGAATTATGTTGTGGAATACCAGATGACATAGAGTGCCTTTTCCAAAAAAATGAAGTAGATGAAAGAATAGAATCAGATGGATTTGTACAACCCTATTCGGATAGTCCTGTGGATAATGAAAACGTGGGAGAACATGTATATCTTCAGATTATAAATAATGCTAAGGATTATGTCTATATCTGTACGCCATATTTGATTGTCGATGACAGCATGGTATCTGCATTGTGCTTAGCGGCTAAAAGCGGTGTAGATGTGCGGATTATCACTCCTCATATTTATGACAAGGCCTTGATTCATTTGACTACACGATCATTTTACAGGGAATTGATATATGGTGGTGTGAAAATATATGAATATTCAAAAGGATTTATGCATTCTAAAATATTTGTTTCCGATTACCAGATAGCGACTGTAGGAACAACGAATTTAGATTTTAGAAGCCTCTATCTGCATTTCGAATGTGGAGTATGGATGTATAACAGTAAGGCAGTATTACAAATTAAAAAAGATTATTTTGATACATTGAATGAGTGCACGCAGATTACATTAGAAGAGTGTATAGAAAGGTTGCCAATAAGGGTATTTCAGGAAATCTTGAGAATATTTGCCCCACTAATGTAAAGAGCACCGTCAAGTTGAAGCGGTGCTCAATCTAATCGGGTATTATGTCCTTGAAGATTCGGACAATTCAAGAAATGCCTGCTTCAAAGAATCTCCAATCAAATCAGTAATACGAGTAACTGACTTCAAAAGGTCAAAGTTCATGTTTTTGTCCACCCAATCTAATGTGTATCCAAGAAGGCAACATTTATAGTACTGTATTAGGATAGTTTTATCTTCAGAAGGAATATTCAAATCTTTGGTAACAGTATGTACATATTGAGTTACTGTGTAGAGTATGATTCTTTCTAATTCGCTTTGGAATATATCTCGTTTCACAGAACGGTATATATGGAGCATGGCTTTTTTACGTTTTAAGCAACGCTCAACAATTGGGATCAAGCAATCCGTCGGTGAACCAAAATGTCCGTTAGTCTGGATGATTTGATCTACATCAGATTTTATCGTAGTTTCCAGAAGCTCAGGAATGTCATGAAAATGATAGTAAAAGGTGTTTCGATTGACTTGGCAGAGTTCTACGATATCCCTTACAGTAATCTTGGTGTAGGGACGTTCTTCCAACAACTGCCAGAAAGCATCTATGATGGCAGATTTTGTATGGTTCATATATATCAACTCGCTTTTTGTTTTTTTATATCGTAGCATAAAATGTCGAAGGATACAATGGTGTAGAATAATGAAAAAATTCGGAAAGATGATAAAAGGTATTTTGAGAATATGGTTCTTTTATTTGATAGTATGTCTGGTGATCCCGCCGCTGTATCACAAACGAGCTGATGAAGAAAACAGAGAGTGTGAAAGGGCGTTAAATATAGCTGGACAGGAGAGGATATTAAATATAGAAAATAATGTGGATGCGTTGGTGTGGCGGCTCCGTTTAATCGAATCGGCAAAAGAAAATATCGTGCTTGCAACTTTTGATTTTCGTGACGATAACAGTGGTCAGGATATGATGGCTGCACTATTAAATGCTGCAGATAGAGGTGTAAAAGTTCAGATATTAGTTGATGGCAT
>SFGF01000181.1 GCA_004556655.1 Lachnospiraceae bacterium
ATATGGCATCAGTACGGATCGAAGAACTATATATACAGAGATGGAGATCCTTGATAAATTCGGACTGGATATCCAGCAGAAGAAAGGAAAGAATCCTGGTTATTATATCGGTGTCAGAGATTTTGAATTGCCGGAGTTAAAGCTTCTGGTAGATGCTGTGCAGTCTTCTAAGTTTATCACGGAGAAGAAATCCAAAGAACTGATAACGAAATTAGAGAAGCTCTGCTGCAGGACGGATGCGGCAATGCTTTCCAAATATGTTTTCATTGTAAACCGTCCGAAGACAGAGAATGAAACCGTTTATTACAATGTAAACTATATTCACACTGCGATCTACGAGAATAAAGAAATCAAGTTCCATTATGCAGAGTGGACTGTTAAGAAAGAACTGAAACTGAAGAAAGACGGTGCATTCTATGTTGTCAGCCCGTGGGCACTGACCTGGGATGATGAAAATTATTATCTGGTGGCTTACGATGCAGCGGCCGGAATTATCAAGCATTATCGTGTTGATAAGATGCAGAATACAGAGATTCTGGAAACAGATCGTAATGGAGAGGAATCTTTCAAGAACTTTGATCTGGCAGCATTTGCTAAGAAGACCTTTGGAATGTACGGCGGTGTAGATGCGGAAGTAACACTGGAATGCAAGAATGAGCTGGCCGGTGTTATTATCGATCGCTTTGGTCATGATGTGTGGTTGATCCCGCAGGGAGAAGATCTTTTCAAGGCTAAAGTGCTTGTATCGGTAAGCCCGCAGTTCTTTGGATGGGTTACAGGCATTGGATCAGGGATGAAGATTACTGGACCGGAGAACGTGAAACAGCAGTATATGGGATATTTGCAAGAAGTGATGGATAATTATTTATAGAGCTGGTTATTGGTCGCTTCTCAGGAGACGTTATTTTATACCATATACAGTATAATTGCTGCATCAAAGCTAATGGGAGGCGATAAAGTTGTCTAAATTTATCAAAGAAGAATTATTTTATGTCTGGAAAAAACACATGAATCAGGAAACCCATGAGGTCGAAACGAAATCTATGAGTTTCAAAGGTCTTACCTGGATGCTCGCAGTAACAGCTGTGGCAACAGTTGCTTATGGTACTTTTCTGAAACTGATCGGGGGGATCTCTTTCTTATGTTGATGCACTTAGTACGGTGGTTTCTATTGTCGCAATGATTATTTCTGTGAAGATCTACACAAACGCTTTTTATTCCAGAAAACGGCAGAAATGAAAGCGGTTGAATATAGTAACATATTACTGTTTGTGGATACGGATGCATTGATTACACAGTTTTTCTGTAAATTCTTGGAACTGCCTCAGGATGGCTGGAAAATAATCCTGAAAAATAAGGGAATATAATAATACAGTCAGAGAATAACGAAAGGGACATGAAGATTTTCTTCATGTATGGGTAATAGATATGAGAGATATGAATAAAATCTTAGGATGTCTGGTTGGCGGTGCTGCTGGAGATGCGTTAGGGTACGCGGTTGAATTTGACAGAGAGGACTGGATTTTCAGCAGATATGGTTCTGCTGGAATCACAGAATACGAGCTTACAAATGGGAAGGCACTCATTTCAGATGACACACAGATGACACTGTTTACGGCAGAAGGAATTCTTCTTGCAAAGAATCCGATGAATTATACGGCTTACATCGGTGGCATGTTTGATGCATATCAGGAGTGGCTGCGAACCCAGAGATTCAGCAGAAAGGTCAGAAAGAATAGGCTCTGGCTGACAGATATCAAAGAGCTGAATGACAGAAGAGCACCTGGTATCACCTGTCTGAATGCATTGGAGAGAGGAGAGTTCGGAAGCATTTATGAGCCCATCAATAACAGCAAAGGCTGTGGCGGAGTAATGAGAGTTGCCCCGATTGGCCTGTATTACTCCCCGGATGAGATGGAATGGCAGGAAATCGATACCAGAGGAGCACAGGCTGCAGCATTAACACACGGGAATCCGCTTGGTTATATCTCTGCGGCGGGATTGGTTCACATTGTTAATCTTGCAATGTATCGTCCAGAGATGAGCCTTCTTCAGATTATGGAAGACATGATTGAAAAGGTACCGGTTCTGTTTATGGATGATGATCCGGAAGAATGCGAAATATTCAAAAATCTGATGAGAAAAGCAGTTGATCTGGCAACGGACAACGATATCACAGACGATTTGGATGCAATCCATAAGCTTGGCGAAGGGTGGATTGGAGAGGAGGCTCTTGCAATAGCAGTTTATTGTGCATTGAAACATGATAATGATTTTGATGCAGCGATGATTTCATCTGTAAATCATAATGGTGACAGTGATTCTACAG
>SFGF01000182.1 GCA_004556655.1 Lachnospiraceae bacterium
ATAATCTGAGATCATTATACCATTTCCTGACATGAATTTGTTGTTTTATATGAAATTTTCAAGGTTCGCATGGGTGTACCTTTTGACACCCTAATCATAATTATGCCAAAAATAAGAAAATATTTGTCTCCGATGATATGAAAAAATCGTTGGGTACAGATGAATATAAGGAACTGCTTAAAAATAATGTTGGTAAAATTACTCGGAGTGCAACCAAAGGACTTGCCATTGACAGTCTATGGGGTGAGTTGACCAGTTTATTTCCAGAGCATTTTTCTGAAAGCATTGCAAATCAGGCAGACCAAATTCGAAAATACTTTGATGTGCTGAAGTCCGCAAGGGCTGATATTACAAAAATGGTAAGTACATCAGATATGACCCCACAACAGTTGATTAGTGTATCAGACGATGCTTTTAATCATGTTATTGATATGGCTCAGAACATCAGAGATAGATTAGTACAAAATATCAATTCTGCAACAGAAAAATCTAAGACAACGTTTGATTTGGATATTGATATTAATTCTGAAAAGATTGTAGCTGATATTCGGAATGCTTTAAGTCAAATTGATTCAATCGAAGCAATAAAAATAAATCTGGATATTGATAAGAGTGAGATTGAGACACAAATCCGTAGTGCAATTCAAGGAATTTCTTCCACTAATACTCCATTGGATCTTGATGTTAATATTGACAAGCAGTCAATTGAAGCAGATTTGAAAACTGCATTGCATGATATTGACTTGCCAATACAGTTCCAAATTGATGCATCAGACCTTGAAAGTCAGATTAGAACAGCAATATCTGCAATCAATGATATACAGTTAGATGTGCATGTAAATGCAGACAACATCAGAGAAGAGATAATGCAAGGTTTGAATAACAATCCTGTCCAGATTCCCGCACAAATAGACGATAATGCATTTGAAAATATTAATAGAACTGGTAGGGAAGGAGTAGATATCTTCACTGGTTTAAGTGAATCGGTCAGAGATGCATTCAGTGCCTACACACTCGCTAATCTTCTTGAGAGAGGGTTAGATAAAGTAGTAGAAGCTGGTCGAGAAGCAATTGATACAGTCAAAGAGTTAGATGATGCGTCTCTTCAATTACAGCTTGCAACAGGAAAAACAAGAGAAGAAGCAAAAAGTATGATTTCTGATTACAGAGACTTAGGCAATGAGTTAGGGAATTTGACACAGACCGTTGCTGAGTCTGCGGATGAATGGCTCAGACAGGGTAAAACCGTGGAAGAAACAAATACTTTGATTGCTGATTCTGTTAGATTGGCAACGGTTGGGCAAATTAGCAGTTCTGACGCCACCGAGTATCTTACGTCAGCTGCAAACGGATACAAGGTAGCAGTAAATGATGTATACAAAATCTCAGATAAGCTTAGTTCCATCGATCTGGCAAGTGCCACAAGTGCTGGTGGGCTGGCTGAAGCTATGTCAAGGACTGCTACAAGTGCTAATATTGCCGGGGTAAGTATGGACAGACTTCTGGCTATTCTGGCAACCACGGGCGAAGTAACACAAAAAAGTATGAGTTCTATAGGTGAAAGTTATAAGACAATTTTCGCCAGGATGAGGGACATTAAAGCAGGTAACTTATCAAGTGTGGGTGAAGATGGGAGTATCGAAGATTTGTCAGATGTGGAAATCGTACTTAATTCTTTGGGAATTAAGCTAAGAGATACTAATCAAGAGTTCAGAAATTTTCAAACTGTATTAGATGAGGTAGCGGCAGGATGGAATAATTATTCTTCTGTTCAACAGGCGGCAATCGCAAAAGCATTTGCAGGTCAGAGACAACAGGAGAACTTTTTAGTTTTAATGGAGAATTATGACAGGGTATTAAAATATACTGATATTGCTGCCAGTAGTGAAGGGGCTACAAGTGAGAAATTCGCAAATTATCTGGACAGCCTTGAAGCGAAAACAAATAAGCTGAAAAATAGCCTTGAAGCGTTAGCTACAGATACAATCACAGATGATCTTTATGAAGGATTTCTTGAAACCGCAACTGCCGCTTCTGATTTTGCAAGAGAAACAAATCTCGTAAATACTGCACTTATCGGACTTGGCACAGCAGGAACTACATATGTATTTAGGAATTTATCAACAATGATTGCTAATACTGTTACACAGGTTAATACATTAGGTGGTGGATTACGAGGCTTATGGGGTGTACTTTCTGCTCATCCAGTGGGTTTGGTAACTGCAGGTGTGACTGCTGCTGTTGGTGCATGGAATGTTTATCAGGCATCAAAAGAGAAATTGGTACAATCCGCAACAGAAGCAACGTCTGTCTGGGAAGAATCAACGTCTGTCTGGGAAGAATCCAAAACATCTCTTGAAGATTATGCTTCAAAATATAAAGAGTTAAAAACTCAATTAGATTCAGGCAATCTTTCCGAAGCGGAAACAATTTCTGTAAAACAACAAATTCTTGATATTCAGAATCAGATCATCTCTGCATATGGTGAATCAGCATCCGGCATTGATTTAATCAATGGTAAACTTGACACACAGCTTTTAAAACTTCAAAGAATTACCCAAGAGGAAGCTCAGAGAAATATTAATCAAAACCGAGAGAATTACGAAGATGCTAAATAT
>SFGF01000183.1 GCA_004556655.1 Lachnospiraceae bacterium
CATAAGACTATTATGAAAGAAAAAGAACAAAAAAACAACCCCACCCCTCATGAATGAGGGGCAGGGGAGTTGAAGTGTCGAAGACACTTTTTTAAATTCCAGTTTGGAGAATTGAGAAAATCATTATTTAGCGAGGTAAAGATATATGCTTCATTTAGAAAAAGTAAATGGTAATAATGTCTGGGATATCCTGAAACTGACGGTATCGAAATCGCAGAAGAACTTCGTTGCCACCAATGAGATCAGCATCATTGAAGCGTATACTGCAATTACGGGAAACGGTCATGCATTCCCGTTTGGTATATATGATGAGGATAAGCCTGTAGGCTTCCTGATGATTGGTTTTGATGTTGATGATTATTGGACGGATGCACCTGAAATTGCAAAGGGAAACTATAATCTGTGGCGTCTTATGATCGATAAGGCATATCAAAACAGAGGGTACGGAAAAGAAGCGGTCAGCCTTGCATTAGAGTTCATAAAATCTATGCCTTGTGGAGAAGCGGAATACTGTTGGCTATCATATGAACCCGATAATGCAGTTGCCCGTCAGATGTATCGCTCTTTCGGTTTCGAAGAAACCGGTGAAATGGACAGCGAAGAACTGATCGCTGTTCTGAGACTGTAATTAACAACTTCACGTTTGTTTAATTGGATAAATAGGAATCAGTAGGAGAAGATTATGAAATTTTAAAACATATTATTTAGCCCAACCGGTGGCACAATTTGGTTGCTGTTCCGTCCTACGGTAGGCGTATTCCTTCGGTCGTAACGGATATAAAATATATTGATTTGGTGGTATTGAAATGATGAAGTTAAATAAAGTAAAAATTGTTTTTTTTGATATTGATGGAACATTGCTAGAGATGGGAAAAACAGAGATAACACCGAATATGAGGAAGGCGTTATGTTCATTAAAACAAAATGGTATAAAAATATGTATCGCAACAGGGCATCCGTTTGCTACCATACCAATGTTTGAGGGGGTTGTATTTGATGCGATTTTAGCATTCAATGGTTCTTTTTGCACTGTAGGGGAACAAGTGGTGGCAAAATGTCCTATTCCGAAAGAAGATGTAAAAAAAATTATTGAAAATGCAAAAAGAATGGAAAGACCTGTTTCTATTGCAACTGCGGAAGAAATTGTTGCAAATGGAAGTGATAAAGATTTAGAAGATTATTTTGCGCTTGCACACCATAGGGTGAATGTATCCGAAAAATTTGAAGAATATGTGGAAAAAAATGTTTTTCAAATTATGTTGGGATGTGACTTAGAAGAACGCAAGTATATATTAGAGGGAACGAAAAATGCCAAATTAGCAGCGTGGTGGAGTAGAGCCATAGATATTATTCCAAAAGAAGGTGGAAAAGGAACTGCGATTGAACAGGTTCTTGCACATTATAAATTCTCAAAGGAAGAAGCCATAGCGTTTGGAGATGGAGAAAATGATATTGATATGTTACTATCCGTTGGAAAAGGGATTGCAATGGGAAATGCAGCTGAAAAAGTGAAAGAAATTGCGGCTGATATTTGTGAAAGCGTGACAGATGACGGGATTTATTATTATCTGAAAAGCCAGAAGCTGATAAATGAGTAAAAGATAGGTGGAAAATAATTCCAAATAAGAGAATAGTACCTGTCAAAGAATCTTTGCGTAACGATATATGCAATGTAAGATGTTGATTGCTTTACTTGCTATCATGATAGTGCTTTTGGCAATGTCAGTCTGAAGGGAAGCAAACGATTACCGGTAA
Organism: Lachnospiraceae bacterium; assembly: GCA_004556655.1. Classification (GTDB taxonomy): domain Bacteria; phylum Bacillota; class Clostridia; order Lachnospirales; family Lachnospiraceae; genus Oliverpabstia. The sequence continues at coordinate 1,756 of SFGF01000183.1, forward strand.
AATAAAAATATAGAAAATAGGGATTGACAAATAGAAAAATATTTAGTATTATTACATATGCGTCACGAACGCATCGAACAATATCATATCATCAAATAATGAACTTTGGAGAAATACTCAAGTGGCCGAAGAGGTGCCCCTGCTAAGGGTATAGGTCGGGTAACCGGCGCGAGGGTTCAAATCCCTCTTTCTCCGCTCTGATTTGAAATATGAGTTGTTCGAATTTTTTTTGAAAAAAGTTATTGACAAACAAAAGACAGTTTGATAGAATACTAAAGCTGTCGAAAAACGACAACACATCAGCTTAAGAAAGCTGAAAAGAAAAATAAAAAAGTTGTTGACAAACACTACTGAGTGTGATAACATATCAGAGTTGCTAAAAACAACAAAGAACATTGATAACTGAACAGTGAATAACCTTGAAAGAGTTTGAATTTCAAGTCATCGAAAGATGAACGAACAGCTTTTAATAAAGCAAACCTTAAAACAGTAAATCGGAACTTGTTTCTGATTTGGAAAAGCCAGAT
>SFGF01000073.1 GCA_004556655.1 Lachnospiraceae bacterium
AGACATATTATAATAGACTGAGATAGAATGTTTAAGACGGTAGATTGGATTTGATCTGCCGTCTTTTTGATGAAAAAATATTATGGAATATGGAAGGTGTGATTAATATAAGTATGACAGAACTACAGATACCATGGTGGCAGAAATTCACTTTATCTGTGCAAGAAACAGCAAAATATTTTGGCTTTAGTGATAAAAAGATTAGAAAGATTATTGATGAACACGAAAACGATAATTTTGTTTTATGGAATGGTACAAGACCACGAATTAAAAGGCAGTTATTTGAGCAGTTTGTAAATGAAAAATTAACAGATATATAACAGCTGATTCATTGGTTAGCGGGATTTTCAATAGATTTTGAGGGCGAAGTATGGTATATTAGATAATATCATACTGAGGCTCTCTGTGAATGAAAGGAGAGAAGCGTATTGTCGGAAGTTAGAAGAGACAATAAAAAACGTAGGTTATTAACTGGTGAGAGCCAAGATAAAGATGGAAGATATCGTTACAAATATTATGATGCATCTGGAAACAGAAAATCTGTATATAGTTGGAGATTGACAGATTCAGATCCATACCCAAAGGGAAAACGTAAGGATATTTCTTTAAGAGAGAAAGAAAAGAATATCAAAAAAGAATTAGAAGAAAATATTTGCTCGGATGGTGGGAATCTGACAGTATTGGAATTGGTGCAGAAATACATCAATCAAAAGAGAGGTGTAAAGCATAATACACAAGCAAATTATAATTTTGTTATCAATATCATCAAAAAAGAAGCATTTGGGGCAAAACGAATTGATACAGTCAAATTATCAGATGCCAGAGAATGGTTGATTAAATTACAAGATGATGGCAGAGGATATAGCACTATCCATTCAGTACGTGGTGTAGTAAGACCGGCTTTTCAAATGGCTGTAGACGATGAGATATTAAAGAAAAATCCATTTGAATTTCAGTTGGCAACAGTAGTAGTTAATGATAGTGTGACTAGAGAAGCGATTACTAGAAAGCAAGAAAGAGATTTCTTGAGATTCATCAAAGAGGACAAGCATTTCTGCCAATATTACGATGCTATTTATATTTTGTTCAACACGGGACTGCGTATCTCTGAATTTGTAGGCTTAACAATATCTGATATTGAATTTGATAATCATAGGATTAAAGTCGATCATCAATTACAGAGAAAACGTAATATGGAATATGTTATTGAAACACCTAAGACAGAAAAGGGTGAAAGATATGTTCCTATGATGAATGACGTAGAGGAGTGTTTTAGAAGAATTATTGCGAATAGGAAGAAACCGAAAGTTGAACCTATGATTGATGGTTATTGTGGTTTTTTATGCTTAGACAAAAATGAAATGCCTATGGTTGCTTTGCATTGGGAAAAATACTTTCAGCATATCAGAGAAAAGTATAATAGTATTTATAAAGTACAGATGCCGTGTATTACACCTCATGTATGCCGCCACACATTTTGTTCCAATAAAGCAAAATCTGGTATGAATCCTAAAACACTTCAGTACATTATGGGGCATAGTGATATTAGTGTCACTCTCAATACATACACACATTTACAGTTTGATGATGCTTTAGATGAGATGAAAAAACTATCATTAAAAGAGACAAAAAAAGTATGTAATGGGTAGTGGGCTAAAAATTTGAATTTAGGACAGAATTTAGCCCATTTGAAGGAAAAATTATGCAAAGTTATTCCAAAATATGCTCAAAAAGGTGTACAAACACACTATCACAGAAATATAACAAAACTGTTGAAAGTGCTGAAAATACAGTAAAATCAAGCATTTTAGGAGGTTAATAATAGATGATACGAGTACTTTTCATCTGCCACGGCAATATCTGCCGCAGCACCATGGCGCAGAGCGTCTTCACGCACTTAGTTAAGCAGCGCAACCTGGAATCTTATTTCGAGATTGATTCCGCCGCCACCAGCCGGGAGGAGATCGGCAATCCGCCTCACCATGGAACGGTAAACAAATTACGGCAGGAAAGAATCCCGTTGATTCCCCATCGGGCCAGACAAATGACGCGGAGGGATTATGATTATTATGATTATCTGATCGGTATGGATACCTGGAATATCCGGAATATGATCCGTATAGCCGGTGGGTCGGATGCACATAATAAGATATATAAACTGCTGACATTTGCGGGGAGTGAGAGAGATGTGGCGGATCCATGGTATACGGGAGACTTCGAAGCAACTTATCGGGATGTGATGGAAGGCTGTACAGCTTTCCTCAAAAAATTGGAAACCCATATCCCGGAAGCAAAATAATAAGGTATACTTTATAAAAGTTTAACACTAATTTCGAATAATTACACAAAAAAACGGTAGAATTTTAGTTGATTTTTTTATCTGTTTATGTATAATTAGAGAAGAAGCGGCTAAACTGCGCTTCTTTGTCGGGATACCTTGTCGTTTTTGGAATGACAGCGGTATTACTATAGAAAGAAAGAGGTTAGAGAATAAGATGGCACAGATTGATTTAACCAAATATGGCATTACCGGTACTACAGAAATTGTGTACAATCCTTCATTCGAATTATTATTTGAAGAAGAGACCAATCCGGCTCTTGAAGGCTATGAAAAAGGTCAGGTCAGCGAACTTGGCGCTGTGAACGTTATGACTGGTATTTATACAGGTCGTTCACCAAAAGACAAATATATCGTTATGGATGAGAACTCCAAAGATACCGTATGGTGGACATCTGACGAGTACAAAAACGACAACCATCCTGCAACACAGGAAGCTTGGAATGCAGTAAAAGAAATTGCTCAGAAAGAGCTTTCTAACAAAAAACTGTATGTAGTAGATGCTTTCTGCGGAACAAACAAAGATACTCGTATGGGTATCCGTTTCATCGTTGAAGTTGCTTGGCAGGCTCACTTTGTAAAGAACATGTTCATCATTCCTACCGAAGAAGAACTGAAAGACTTTGAGCCGGATTTCGTTGTTTACAACGCATCCAAAGCTAAAGTTGAGAACTACAAAGAGCTGGGACTGAACTCCGAGACAGCAGTAGTATTCAATATTACAAGCCGTGAGCAGGTTATCATTAATACATGGTACGGCGGCGAGATGAAGAAAGGTATGTTCTCCATGATGAACTACTATCTGCCGCTGAAAGGCATTGCTTCTATGCATTGCTCTGCAAACACAGATATGAACGGCGAGAACACAGCAATCTTCTTCGGACTTTCCGGAACAGGAAAGACAACTCTGTCTACAGACCCGAAACGTCTTCTGATCGGTGATGATGAGCACGGCTGGGATGACAACGGAGTATTCAACTTCGAAGGCGGTTGCTATGCAAAAGTAATCAACCTGGATAAAGAGTCTGAGCCGGATATCTACAATGCAATCAAACGTAATGCTCTTCTGGAAAACGTTACTCTGGATGAGAACGGAAAGATTGATTTCGCAGATAAGAGCGTAACAGAGAATACTCGTGTATCTTATCCGATTAACCATATTGAAAATATTGTACGTCCGGTATCTGCTGCACCGGCTGCTAAGAATGTTATCTTCCTGTCTGCAGATGCATTTGGCGTACTTCCGCCAGTATCTGTTCTGACACCAGAGCAGACACAGTACTACTTCCTGTCCGGATTTACTGCAAAACTTGCAGGAACCGAGCGTGGAATTACAGAGCCTACTCCTACATTCTCCGCATGCTTTGGTCAGGCATTCCTGGAGCTGCATCCAACCAAATATGCAGAAGAGCTGGTTAAGAGAATGGAAAAGAGCGGAGCAAAAGCATACCTGGTAAATACAGGATGGAACGGAACAGGAAAACGTATCTCCATCAAAGATACTCGTGGAATCATTGATGCAATCCTGAATGGTGACATCAAGGACGCTCCAACCAAGAAGATTCCATACTTCAACTTTGAAGTTCCGACCGAACTTCCGGGTGTTGATCCTGCTATTCTGGATCCTCGTGATACTTATGCAGATGCTGCTGAGTGGGAAGAAAAAGCAAAAGATCTGGCTGCAAGATTTATCAAGAACTTTGCTAAATACGAAGGAAATGAAGCTGGTAAAGCACTTGTTTCCGCTGGTCCGCAGATCTAATCAAGATATAAAGACAAAGATAGCCCCGGGTGATTTTCGCCCGGGGTTATTCATTTCATGACAAAAGTTTCGGATAATTACAGGTATTTTGCATTGACAAAAAATGCGATAGTTGGTAGAATTACTTTTAAAGTTGTTTGGCACATTACCAAGACAAAGTGAAAGTGGGTTGTAAAAACATGAAACAGAGAATTTTATCTATTTTAGTAGACAACACAGCCGGTGTTTTGAGTCGGGTAGCGGGTCTTTTCAGTCGGAGAGGATATAATATTGACAGTTTAACTGTTGGAGTTACTGCTGATCCCAGATATTCACGTATGACTGTTGTCTGCAGCGGAGATGATCAGGTACTGGATCAGATTACCAAGCAGTTAAATAAACTGGTTGATGTAAGACATATTAAGATTTTGGAGCCGGATGCAAGTGTGATTCGTGAACTGATTCTTGTGAAAGTTCGTGTATCCAAAACAAACAGACAGAATGTAATTTCAATTGCAGATATTTTTAGAGCCAAAGTTATTGATGTGGCTTCTGATTCCATGGTACTGGAACTGACCGGTTCCAAGTCCAAACTGGAAGCATTTTTGGAATTGCTCAGTGATAGCAATGAAATCCTGGAGCTTGCGAGAACAGGTGTAACAGGATTGACAAGAGGTTCAGATTACGTTCTGTTCCTGTAATTTAAGCGTGCTAGAGGGATTACCCCCTAACCATATAACAATACATAACTTAGGAGGAGCTAAGAAAATGGCAAATAAAATTTATTACCAGGAAGATTGTAACTTATCTTTGCTGGAAGGAAAAACAATCGCAGTGATCGGCTATGGCAGCCAAGGACATGCACATGCGCTGAACGCAAAAGAGTCCGGATGTAATGTTATCATCGGTCTTTACGAAGGCAGCAAATCCTGGGCAAAAGCAGAAGCTCAGGGATTTAAAGTATATACTGCAGCAGAAGCTGCAAAAAGAGCAGATATTATCATGATCCTGATCAATGATGAACTGCAGGCTGATATGTACAAAAAAGATATCGAGCCAAACCTGGAAGAGGGAAACATGCTGATGTTCGCACATGGTTTCAACATTCATTTTGGATGTATCACACCTCCGAAATACGTTGATGTAACCATGATCGCACCAAAAGGACCTGGACATACAGTAAGAAGCGAATATCAGGCAGGAAAAGGTGTTCCATGTCTGGTAGCTGTTCAGCAGGATGCAACCGGAAAAGCTCTGGATATGGCTCTGGCTTATGCACTGGCAATCGGTGGAGCAAGAGCAGGTGTTCTGGAGACCACATTCCGTACCGAAACTGAGACAGACCTGTTTGGTGAGCAGGCAGTTCTTTGTGGTGGTGTTTGTGCTCTGATGCAGGCTGGTTTCGAAACTCTGTGCGAAGCAGGATATGATCCAAGAAACGCTTACTTTGAGTGTATCCATGAGATGAAACTGATCGTAGACCTGATTTATCAGTCTGGTTTCGAAGGAATGAGATATTCTATCTCCAATACTGCTGAATATGGTGATTACATCACTGGACCGAAGATCATCACAGAAGATACAAAGAAAGCTATGAAGAAAATCCTTTCTGATATTCAGGATGGTACATTTGCAAAAGAATTCCTTCTGGATATGTCTCCTGCAGGACGTCAGGTTCACTTCAAAGCTATGCGTAAACGTGCTGCTGAACATCCGTCAGAGATCGTCGGAAAAGAAGTACGTAAACTGTACAGCTGGAATGGCGAAGACAAACTGATCAATAACTAATCAGTGATTGATTTTTAATAACGATAAAAGATACCCCGGGGAACTCCTCGGGGTTATTTTTGTCAAAGATTAAATGCGAAGAAAATTCTGGATCACCATATTATTCTGTTCTTCTTTTCTGTAAGCAAATCCAATCTGCCGGGGTGCAAATTGAAGGTTCAGAGGAACCTGTACAAGCTCCCGGTTCTGTAGTTCTTCCTGAACAAATTCCCGTATGACGCAGGCAACACCAAGACTGATTTTGGCAAATTCTATCAGCAGATCCATGGTAGAAACTTCCAGTATGTGAGACAGTTCCATTCCCTGTTCCAGAAAAACATGATTGACGTATTGACGTGTGATGTTTTCTTCATCCAGCATCATAAAAGTGGCTGTCTGATAAAAATCCTCCGTATCTGAACGTTGCTTCAGATGTTCCAGATAAGATTCTGTGGAAACAAAAATATCCTGAATAGACTGCAGTGGTTGAAAATAATAGTTTTTCTGAGCGGAAGGTTCACCTACGAGTCCTATATCAATTTTATTTTCATCCAGAAGTGCCAGTGTTTGATAAGTGGATTGACAGGCGATGGATATACGTACATGGGGATAAGAACTGATAAACCTCTGCAGATAGGGAAGGAGAATATATTTGCAGAGAGTAGTACTGACTCCGATCCGAAGCTGGGAAATGCCCAGGGCCTGACGTCGGGTAAGGGTTTTCTCGCCGGTATTCAATGCCTGAAAAGCCTTTTTAGTATATCCGTACAATAGTTCCCCTTCGGCAGTGAGAGTAACCCCTCTGGAATTTCGTTTGAAAAGAATAGTATTCAGATTGGTTTCCAGCTTACTGATTGACTTACTGATAGCGGGCTGGCTGATGTATAGTTCTTTTGCTGCCTGTGAGATATTGCCTTTTTCAGCCACGATGTGAAAAATATAGTACAAAGAAAGGTTCTGTTCCATAAATCCTCCTGATATAACTATTAGTTATGACAAGTATATTTAATATGTATTAGTATTATATCAGTAAGTGTGATACAATAGCAACCAGAAAATAAACAGGAGGAACATAACAATGGGAATGACAATGACACAGAAGATCCTTGCGGCTGCTGCAGGTCTGGACAAAGTGGAAGCCGGACAGTTGATCGAAGCTAATCTGGATCTGGTTCTTGGAAATGATATCACTTCACCGGTAGCGATTCATGAGATGGATAAAATGACGGTAAATACCGTATTTGATAAGGATAAAGTAGCTCTGGTTATGGATCACTTTATTCCGAATAAAGATATCAAATCAGCGCAGCACTGTAAATGCGTAAGAGAGTTTGCATGCAAACATGACATTACTAATTATTTTGATGTAGGAGAGATGGGAATTGAGCATGCGCTGCTTCCGGAAAAAGGTCTGACGGTAGCAGGAGATGTTATTATCGGAGCAGACTCCCATACCTGTACCTATGGCGCTTTAGGAGCATTTTCAACGGGTGTGGGAAGTACAGATATGGCAGCTGGTATGGCTACCGGAAAAGCATGGTTTAAAGTACCTTCCGCCATCAAGTTCAATATCGTCGGAAAACCATCAAAATGGGTGAGTGGCAAAGATGTGATCTTACATATCATCGGTATGATCGGCGTGGACGGAGCACTTTACAAATCTATGGAATTTGTCGGAGAGGGAATTAAAAATCTTTCTATGGATGATCGTTTTACCATTGCCAATATGGCTATCGAAGCCGGCGGTAAAAACGGTATTTTCCCGGTAGATGATCTGGCAATTGCCTATATGAAAGAGCATTCCAAACGTCCGTGGAAAGTATTTGAGGCGGATGAAGATGCTGTCTATGATGAAGAGTATACCATCGACCTGAGTACCCTTCGTCCGACGATCGCATTCCCGCATCTTCCGGAAAATACGAAAACAATCGATGAGATCACAGAGGATGTGGTCATCGACCAGGCAGTCATCGGTTCTTGTACTAACGGAAGAATTGATGATCTGAGAACAGCAGCTAAGATTCTGGAAGGACGCAAAGTGAAAAAAGGAATTCGCTGTATCGTAATCCCTGCAACTCAGAATATTTACCTTCAGGCAATGGAGGAAGGTCTTCTGAAAACATTTATTGAAGCCGGTGCGGTTGTCAGCACACCGACCTGCGGTCCCTGCCTTGGCGGTTATATGGGAATTCTCGCAGAAAATGAGAGATGTATTTCCACTACAAATCGTAACTTTGTAGGACGTATGGGACATGTGGATTCAGAAATTTATCTTGCAAGCCCTGCAGTGGCAGCTGCCAGTGCGGTTACCGGAAAAATTTCTTCTCCGGAAGAATTAGGATTATAGGAGGATTGAGACATGAAAGCAGAAGGAAGAGTATTTAAATATGGTGATAATGTAGATACTGATGTTATTATTCCTGCCCGTTATCTGAATTCTTCTGATCCGGCAGAACTTGCCACACACTGTATGGAAGATATCGATAAGGAATTTGTGAATAAAGTCAGCAAAGGTGACATTATCGTTGCCAATAAAAACTTTGGCTGTGGTTCATCCAGAGAGCATGCTCCGATTGCCATCAAAGCTGCCGGTGTAAGCTGTGTCATTGCCGAGACATTTGCCCGTATTTTCTACCGCAATGCGATCAATATCGGACTGCCGATCATCGAATGCCCGGAAGCAGCAAAAGGAATTGAAGCCGGAGATGAAGTGGAAGTGGACTTTGACAGTGGTATGATTTATAACAAAACAAAGGGAACACAGTTTAAAGGACAGGCATTCCCGGAATTTATGCAGAAAATCATAAAAGCAGAAGGACTGGTAAATTATATAAACAGCCAGAATCAATAAAAGATACTTGGGTTTATACAGAGAAGAGACTGATGGAGTGAGACACGTATTCCTCAGTCTCTTTCCTGTATTTCCTGTACAAAAGAAACAGACCTCCCTTTAATGAGGGGGATTTTCCTGATGATGTTTTGGTAGATTGTGAAAAAAAGAAATTTTAACTTTACAATATGAGGATGTTTTGTTATAATATCGTTTACCGGGGTATGGCGTAGCTTGGTAGCGCGCACGGCTGGGGGCCGTGAGGTCGCAGGTTCAAATCCTGTTGCCCCGATTTTGCTGTAGGATCATGGTTTTTTATAGGTTGACAGTCATAAAAAATCGTGATAAAGTAACAACAATAAGTATAAAACAAACGCATTGATGAGGAATAGTACAGATGCAACGGACTTCAGAGAGCTGTTGGATGGTGTGAAACAGCGGATGGAACATTTGGAACTGCCCTCGGAGCAGCTGCCTGAAAGGATGATCCAAGTAGGCGCAGACGGAAAACCCTACCGTTATCATAGGGGAGGATATAAGGCATTTGCCCGTATCTGACAGAGAGCATGGAATTTCCATGAACAAGAGTGGTACCGCGTAGGACTGTAGGTCTTTCGTCTCTTATTGAGAGATGAAAGGCTTTTTTTATTTCGTAAAATGTAATTATGTGAGAGAGAAACAGGAGGACAAAAATTATGATGAACCACAAAAAGTATGTAAAACAGTATTATATGCCGCCGGTTCGCTGCATGAAATGGGCAGAGAAGGATTCGGTGGAGAAAGCCCCGATCTGGTGCAGCGTTGACCTGCGTGATGGTAATCAGGCTCTCGTGATCCCTATGAGTCTGGAACAGAAAATCGAGTTTTTTAAGTTGCTTGTACAGATTGGGTTTAAAGAGATTGAGGTAGGATTTCCGGCAGCTTCTGAGACAGAATATGAATTTGTAAGAGCACTGATTGAACAGGATCTGATTCCATCGGACGTGACGATTCAGGTTCTGACACAGGCGAGAGAACATATTATCCGTAAAACCTTTGAAGCTGTCAAAGGGGCACCGAGAGCAATCATTCATGTGTACAATTCAACATCTGTAAGTCAGAGAGAGCAGGTTTTCCGCAAATCAAAAGAAGAGATTCTGGATATTGCTGTTGAGGGTGCAGCTCTTCTGAAAAAACTGGCAGATGAGACAGAAGGCAACTTCCTGTTTGAATATAGTCCGGAAAGCTTTACCGGAACCGAGCCGGAATATGCTCTTGAAGTATGTAATGCTGTTCTGGATGTTTGGAAGCCGACACCGGACAAGAAAGCAATCATCAATCTGCCGGTAACTGTAGAACATTCTATGCCGCACGTGTATGCAAGTCAGATTGAGTATATGTGTGAGAATATGAAATATAGAGAAAATGTAATTGTTTCTCTTCATCCGCACAATGACAGAGGCTGTGGTGTGGCAGATTCTGAGATGGGACTTCTGGCAGGTGCAGACCGAATTGAGGGAACTTTGTTTGGAAATGGTGAGCGTACCGGTAATGTGGATATCATAACACTGGCTATGAATATGTATGCACAGGGTGTGAATCCGGAACTTGACTTTACGGATATGCCTGATATTTGTGAAAGATATGAAAAATATACCGGTATGAAAGTGGATGAGAGAAGCCCATACAGCGGTGCTCTGGTATTTGCAGCATTCTCCGGTTCCCATCAGGATGCGATTGCAAAAGGTATGAAATGGATTGAAGAAAAAGATCCGGATCACTGGACAGTTCCATATCTGCCGATTGATCCTACGGATGTAGGAAGAAATTATGATGCGGATGTGATCCGTATCAATAGCCAGTCCGGTAAGGGTGGAGTAGGATATATTCTGGAGACAAAGTATGGTCTGAATCTGCCTCCAAAGATGAGAGAGGCTATGGGCTATGCAGCAAAAGCGGTTTCCGATCATACACACAAAGAACTGATGCCGGAAGAGATTTTCGAACTGTTCAAGACTACATTCGAAAATGTAAAGAAACCTTACAGCGTAGTGAGTGTACATTTCCAGCAGACAGGTCCGATTACTACTCAGGTAACCTCTTCCTGCAACGGCCGTGTGATCACAACAGAAGCCAGCGGAAATGGTCGTCTGGATGCAGTAAGCAATGCACTGAAGAAAGCTTACAACCTGCAGTATAAACTGGTTACCTATTCTGAGCATGCATTGGAACAGAGTTCCAGTTCCAGAGCAATTGCTTATGTTGGTATTCAGAAACCGGATGGATCCCTTTCCTGGGGCGCAGGAATCGATTGTGATATTATCAAGGCTTCCATCGATGCACTTGTAACAGCAATTAATAACAGATAATTGAAACTAAGATAGAAACTGTCGTATTTGTGATCTGTGATCATAGATGCGGCAGTTTTTTTGAATTCTGGTTGTAATTTGTGGCACTGTTTTGTATGATAAGCTGTAGAGAGTATTTGAAATCATGAGAAAGTGAGAAATGGTTATGCACAATACAAATCGTATGGACTGGAAGGCATTTTTAAAAATTGTATTTGCCATAGCACTGCCGATCGCCTGCCAGAATCTGTTAACGACAACGGCAAGTATGGTAGACACTATAATGATAGGAAGTCAGGGAGAATTATCGGTAGCTGCAGTAGGTATCTGCTCGCAGATATCGTCATTGTTCTTTTCCAGCTATTTTGGATTTGCAGGTGGAGCACTTTTGTTCTTTTCTCAGTATTGGGGAGCAGGAAATAAAGAAGGAATCAGCAGGACATTCGGTCTTTCTATGGTATGTATGCTGGGAGTAGCATTATTGTTTGGCGGTGCAGCGATTCTGAGACCGGATTTTTTGCTGAGCATTTACACGGATAAACAGAGTATTATAGAAGTGGCAATTCCTTATATGCGAATTGTGGGATTTGCTTATCCGCTGCAGATATTTGCTATTATTATTAGTTTTCTGATGAGGTCAACCGAAAGAGTAAGAATACCACTTATAAGTTCTATTATTGCATTAGTGACAAATTTTATATTGAATTGGATTTTGATTTACGGAAGATTTGGTATGCCGAAAATGGGAGCAGCTGGTGCGGCAGTCGGCACATTGGTTTCCGGTATTGTAAATCTGCTTATTCTGATAAAATTTCTTCTGAAAGATAAAAGTACGGTTGCTCTGACATTAAAAACAATGTTCAACTGGAAAGGATTTGCCGGCACGTATATGAAGAAATGCTTTCCTATTATCTGTAATGAGCTGTTTTACGGAATCGGACAGATGCTGATCAATATTGTGATTGGGAGACAGTCGGAACCGGCAATTGCTGCTATGGCGGCTTTTCGTGTATTGGAAGGTTTTGTATTTGCATTCTTTGGAGGTTTGGCAGACGCAAGTACCGTTGTAGTAGGAAAAGAAGTCGGGGCAGGAAATCATATGAAGGGATACCAGTATGTCAAGGGATTTTCCATTCTGTGTCCGGCAATTACTTTTTGTATCGTTCTGATCTGCCTGATCCTGAATCAGCCTCTGTATGGTCTGTTTGGGCTGGGAGCGGAAGCGATGCATTATGGAAAATATATGCTTCTTATATATCTTGCTGCCGGAACGATCAGAACGTGTAATTACATCATGAACTGTTGTTATCGAGCAGGCGGTGAGGCAACATTTGGAACTGTGCTTGAGGTAGGATGTCTTTTCGGTGTCAGTGTGCCGGCTACCTGGATTGCGGGTATGGTGCTGCATTTGCCATTCCTTGCTGTATTTGCATTTGTATATACAGATGAAATTATCCGTCTGATTTTTGAACTCTGGTATACTAAGAGTGGAAAATGGGTGAAACCCGTTACGGAGCAGGGAAAAAGAACTCTGGAACAATTCAGAAAAGAATTGAAGGGTTGAACATAAGACAATCCAAAGGAGAAAAAATGAACCAGAAAATAGAAAACTTAAAAGGGAAATTAATCGTATCCTGTCAGGCACTGCCTCACGAACCATTGCATTCGTCCTTTATTATGGGACGGATGGCGCTGGCGGCAAAAGAGGGAGGCGCAGCCGGAATCCGTGCGAATACGAAGGAGGATATACGGGAAATACAGACACAGGTGGATCTGCCCATAATAGGAATCGTGAAACGGGATTATGAAGGAAGCGATATCTATATAACTCCAACCATGAAAGAAATTCAGGAGCTAATGGAGGTAAAACCGGATATCATTGCGATGGATGCAACTGCTTCTCTAAGACCGGGAGATAAAACTTTGGATGATTTTTTTAAGGAAGTAAAAGAAAGATATCCGGATCAATTGTGGATGGCAGACTGTTCTAATGTAGAAGAAGCGCTTCATGCCGATGAGATTGGGTTCGATTTTATTGGTACGACCTTGGTCGGGTATACAAAACAGAGTAATGGACTTCAGATTGAAGAAAATGATTTTGAAATTTTAAGGAAAATTGTGGCAAATGCAAAACATAAAGTGATAGCGGAAGGAAATATCAACACGCCGGCAAAAGCAAAACGGGTAATTGAACTTGGAGCGTATAGTGTAGTTGTAGGATCTATTATTACGAGACCACAGTTGATCACCAGATCTTTTGCCGAAGCACTTCAATAAAAAATAGAATGGAGAGTGGAATCAATGACGACACAGAAGAAAAATAATCAAAAGAAACGAAGAAAAAAGAGAAAATCACGAGGCTTTAATATAAGAGTGATAGCAGGAGGAATTATTCTGGGAGCGGGACTCCTGGTATTTCTCGGAACGAGGCTGCTACATCCGGCACAATCATCTTCAGAGACGGTGAATGCGGTGCAGAATGGGGAAGATAAGGGAGTTTTCAGCAAATTAATTTCGCAGGTCATGCCAGAGGAGGAAAAGGAAGAGCTGGATACTGCTGTATTCATAGAGGCGGATCCTTTATTTGAACCGTACTGTACGGAAGCAACGGCGCCTTCCAATCTGATCGCTTCCACTGCTGTTGAAGTAAATGGTACGGTTCTTGGAGATGTGTCTGAATATGTTCCGGAGTCTCAAATCGAATTTGGTCTGGGAAAAGATTATACGGAGATGGATGGTATTATTTCATTCAGGGGCAATAATTTCAGAAATAGTCCATCCTACGGATATGCAGAGATGACAGAAAATTCTCTTACTACCATATGGAGCAAGAATACGGGAGCATTGTCTTCCGGTACTCATACATGGACCGGAAGTGGTTGGACCGGACAGCCTTTGATTGTCAGATGGCCGAAAGAGACAAAAGAGCATATGAATATGTATGATTGGGCGAAAGCAGATGATGAACTGGTAGAAGTAATCTATGCCTGCATGGATGGTTATGTATATTTCCTTGATCTTCAATCCGGGGAGGCTACCCGTGATCCTTTAAATCTGGGATATACGTTTAAAGGTTCCGGTGCTCTGGACCCCCGTGGATATCCGATTCTCTATGTGGGAGCCGGATATGACAATAATAACGGGAAAGCAAAGGTATTTATCGTGAATCTTCTTGACTGCAGTGTTATGTATACATTTGGCGACAGCGATCCGTTTTCCCAGCGGGGGACCCTCAGCTTTTTTGATTCTTCCGCATTGGTGGATGCTGAAACTGACACGTTGATTTATCCTGGTGAAAACGGAATCCTATATCTTTTGAAGCTGAATACAGTATATGATCCGACCCAGGGAGCATTATCGATTTCCCCGGGAACTGTAGTGAAATGGCGTTATTATGGAACCCGGACAAATCAAAGTACTTATTGGCTGGGTATGGAAAGCAGTGCCGCAATTTATAAAGGGTATCTTTTTATAGCTGAAAATGGAGGCAATCTTATGTGTCTGGATCTGAATACGCTTCAACTTGTATGGGTGCAGGATATTCTGGACGATTCCAACTCCACTCCTGTGCTTTCCATGGAAGACGGACACCTTTATCTTTATGTAAGTACCTCTTTTCATCTGGGATGGCGAAGCTCGACGACGGCTCCGGTACCTATCTGGAAGATTGATGCGGAAAATGGAGAAGTCGTATGGAGAACGGATTATGAATGTTATTCCATGGAAGGAGTTTCCGGAGGTGTACAGTCTACGATTGCTGTTGGGGAAAATAACCTGGCGGATCGTATCTATGTAACTGTGTCAAGAACCGGTCAGGATTATAAAGGGGTTCTGGCCTGTCTGAATAAAACTACCGGTGAAGTGCAGTGGGAGCATGAAGCGGCTTATGCATGGTCATCGCCGGTGTGTGTATATCATTCGGACGGAAGCGGAAAAGTATTGTATTGCAGCAGTGGGGGCTATATGTATCTTTTGAAT
This sequence comes from Lachnospiraceae bacterium, assembly GCA_004556655.1. Lineage (GTDB taxonomy): Bacteria > Bacillota > Clostridia > Lachnospirales > Lachnospiraceae > Oliverpabstia. Next base: position 14,982 of record SFGF01000073.1, read on the forward strand.
GGGGAAACGGGTGAAGTATATGATACCCTGCAGTTGGATGAGAGTACTATCGAGGCATCGCCGGCTGTTTATAATCAGTATGCGGTAGTCGGTACAAGAGGATGTAAGATCTGTGGGGTGGAACTCCGGTAAGAAAAGTGGGTAACACGATCCGATTTGTCGTCAAATTCTATGAAAAAGTGGGAGAAAATTCGTAAAATAAGCCAAAATTCTGACCGTTCTATTGACTTTGATTTTATAACTCTCTATAATTTCAGTCAGAGAGATGTTACGAAAATGTGAACGAATAAAGTCAATAAGGATAATAGTATGGAACGAATGAAAAAAATGTGGAATTCCTTCCGGGCTTTTGTATCCAGGACAGTAAAAGAACATCGTCGTACCTGTATTGCAGCAATCGCAGGAACGGCAGTTGTACTTGTGGGTGCGGGTGCAGTGGCTGTTACCCGGAAGGTTGTTGACAGCGGCAGACAGATGGCTGATTCTGTGGTAACGGAACAAACGAATCATCGTTCACAGGAGGAAGAAAATCCACCTGATGATGATCCTGCCTCGCAGATCCCCAGCGGATATGCTGGGGTGATTGAAGGAGTGCTTTCGACAAAAGGATTGACGAAAAGTTATCGTGCACTTGGAACAAGTTGTGAGACCGTTCTTGTAGGACAGCGAATGATTGCAACGGAAGTGGTGTCCAGGCTGGATGTAGGTTCCCGTCTTGTGCAGTCAATGGATGCATTGGATGATAAATCATGGGAACTTGCCGGTACAACCAGGATGTCTGATAAAGATTATGAGAATCTTCTTGCTATTGTGGAGGCGGAAGCTGGTGGAGAAGATCTGGAAGGCAGGATTATGGTTGCCAACGTGATATTAAATCGTGTGGCGAATGAACAGTTTCCTAACGATGTGACTTCGGTCATCTGGGATCGTTCTGGCGGAAGTCCTCAGTTTTCACCTACTGCTGACGGAAGGATTTATGCAGTCACGACCTCTGACACGACCAGGGAAGCAGTGAACCGAGCCATTGACGGTGAGGATTTATCTCACGGGGCGTTGTATTTTATCGCAAAAAAACAGGCGGACAGTGAAAATGTAGAATGGTTCGATAAGAATCTGACATTTCTGTTTCAGCACGGACAACATAGTTTCTATGAATGAGAACTGCAAATTTTTGAAAGCAAATTACTTGAGTTTCCGCAAACTGTAATTTCAAAATGAATATAGTCTATCAAAGTACCAATCTGCCCAACTTTTGAAAAGATATAGAGTGGCAGCTTTAT
>SFGF01000184.1 GCA_004556655.1 Lachnospiraceae bacterium
CTCAAATAATGATTTTGCCATTGTCTGTTACCTCCACATTCTTTTTTATTTTGAATGTCCGCAAAATCCGTCCTACATCGCTTGACCATGATGTAAGACTTAAAATAGAGACTGTAAAAGATGCTGATGAAAAAGAATGGATTGGAGTATTTACATCTTCTGAAGAGATGCATAAGGGTTCTGCTGGAAATGTGCAGATGAATCAGTCTATTGAATCAATACTTCGTCTGGCACTTAATTGGGAACAGGTGAATGGAATTGTGATTAATCCGTTTGGTAAGTATATTCAGATGACAAAGAAGATGATAGAGCTTTTAATCAATGGGTATGAATATAATGAGAATGAAAGGAAGAGCAAAGATGATGAGAACAATTAAAGTTACAGGAAAAGGGAAAATAGCAGTAAAGCCGGATAAAATCCGGTTATATGTCAACAAGGAAGAACTTTGCAAAGAATATGAAGATACTCTCCGAAGGTCAACAGAAGATACAGAGCTTCTCAAGGATTTGTTTGAGAAACTTGGTTTTCAGAGAAAAGACCTTAAAACAGTATATTTTAATGTCGATACAGAATATGAAAGCTATCAGGACAGAGATAAGAGCTGGAAGCGAAGATTTAAAGGTTATAAGTATAATCACCATATGAAAATAGAGTTTGCAGCTGATAATAAAAGATTAGGGCAAGTCCTTTACGCTTTGGCTCATAGCTCATTAAGGCCAGAGTTTTCTATTGAGTATACAGTGGCAGATGTAGAAAAATGTAAAAATGAGCTGTTACATAAAGCAATCGAGGATTCCATTCAAAAGGCACAGGTGCTTACAACAGCAGCAAATGTGAAATTGGGTGAAATACAGGCAATTGATTATTCTTGGGGAGAGATAGATTTTGTAACAAAGCCATTGAATGAAATGAGATTAATGGAGTGTACGGAATGTGAAATGAGTGCACCGGGAGCATATGATATAGATATTGAGGCAGACGATATTAATGTTACTGATACGGCAACTGTAATATGGGAAATTGCATAAAGAGGAAGATATAAATAGATTAGACGAAAAGCAAGAGGCACCGTTAAAGTAGGTACCTCCTTCTTTTTAGAGAGTTAGCTCTTTTTCTGATATGGGAATTTGCATCTCCGGAGCATTAAGTAGTGCTGTGAAATTCTGTCTAATGATATTCAGTGTCTTCTGCTTTTTCTGCAATTCTTGTTTTTCCCGGACAGTAGCAGCTTGTTCAGATTCAAGATTTTCTATCCTATTCTGGATTTTATTAGAGCTTGGGATTTTGGTAACACCGAGATCCTGAAGCTCTTTTTTTAGTGAATCGTGCAGTTGGTATTCTGCTTGATGTTTGGTTCGGTATGCTTTTGGATTTTTAGCAGATTTGCAATCTTCAATCACTTTTCGGCAGAGACGGTAAGAATCACAGTGTTTTTGAATGATTTTCTGTGTGCTCAGCTCACTGTTGATTTGCGTTATTCTTTGATCAGCCGCTTTAACAGAAGCATCAACATCAGAAACATGCTGTTGGAAATCTTCATAATTCAGCAGGTTATTTTCGGAAAGATAGTTGAAGGTGCGTGCCGCTTCTTTCAGGTTATTTAGTTTTGCCCATCGTTCAAATCCTTCTCGATTGCCGGTCGTAACATAAGTGGAGATATTGATATACAGGCGAGCTTCTCTGGACAGATGCCTTGGAGCTTTTATTTTGTTACGGTTTTTTGCCAAACGGATGCGGACATTTTCTTCTGAATAATAGCTTCCAAGAGATTTCATATAAGTGAAGTTTTTCTGTTCCGGTGCACGGAAGGACAGGTGTTTTCCCTGTCGGACTTCATATCCGGCTAACTGCATTTTTTGTAAAAATTCCTCATAGTTGATGGAAGTCCAGATTGCTTTATCAACTGCAACACGTAGCTTGGCTTTCCAGCTGGTGCCACGATGATATTCCATGTTCTCCTTATAACTTTTGCCTTTTTCTCCGGTTGGCATACTGGTGGCAAGTCCATTTTCATGGCAGATACGATTACTGATCCGGCAGATTTTATGGTAGCTCCGCTTATTGGAAACATACTTGTGATGATCAACAAAACTTGCTGCATTAAAGATGATGTGGTTATGGATATGATTTTTATCAACATGGGTGCTTATCACATATTCATATTTTCCTTTCAGTACTTCGTTTGCAAATTGTTGCCCTAAGCGATGGGCAGTTTCGGCATCAACTTCTCCAGGTTTAAATGACTGG
>SFGF01000185.1 GCA_004556655.1 Lachnospiraceae bacterium
AACCGGTGCAAATCCATTTGTTCTGACAACAGGGAAACTACTGGAAATTGCGGCACTTATTCGGAAGTATCTGCCTTCTGTCGAAACAATCGGCTGCTTCGCCCGTATTACTGATTCTGTAAATAAGACAGATGAAGATCTGATTTTGCTTCGACAGGCAGGCTATAATGGGCTGACCACCGGCGTTGAGACCGGAGATGACACATCATTATCTTTTATGCAGAAAGGTTATACTTCGCAGGATATCCTGACCCAATGCAAAAGATTAGAGCAGGCAAAAATTGAGTATGGTTTTTTCTATCTGACCAGTATTTCCGGTAAGGGAAAAGGTGAGACAGGTGCAAAAGCATCCGCAGATGTCTTCAATCAGCTGCATCCGTTCCTAATCGGCCCAAATATGCTGACGATTTATCCTGAATCCAAGCTGTATCAGGAAATCCAAAACGGAAACTGGGAAGAAGAAAGTGAAATTGAAAAATACCGGGAGCTCCGAACCCTTGTGGAAAATATAAATATTTCAACATACTTTGCTGCAATGGGAGCCTCCAATGCCTTTCAACTCAGAGGACGCTTGCCAGAGGATAAAGAACAATTACTGGAAACACTTGACAGAATCATATCTGAGATCAGGGAAGCTCAACCTCTTTCTCTTTGCTATCTTTTCCCTGCTTTCATTTCTGATTTTGATACCGTAGTCGGTTCTACCAATTTCTCTGGTGCTCTTTCTTCCAAGCTGCAGAAACTCTGCAAATATGGCAGAACATGCTCCTGCATATCCGTAAGGTCTGCCATATATGCCTGAAAGGATTCTTCTCCCTTTGCTTTCTGGTAATTCAGCCAGCTTTCATCATACAGCTTCATTTCATTCTAGTTCTTCAACTGGCTCACAATACCACCATTACCATCTCCGATATTGATTTTTCCTTTTAATTCCTGCTTCTGGTTATGATCCGGATAGTAAATCGAAAAATACAACTAAACAGTTTAAAGTCTTCCGCTAATTGATCCAACGCTACGCCAGCTCATCAGCTGTCATTTTCTCCGGATAATAATGGACATGCAATTCTTTTGGAGGATAATACCGAAAATCCGGAAACGCCTCTACAATCTTTTCCAGTGCTTCATGTACCATTGGAAGTGCTGCCAGAAATGCCACATCATCCAGGCTGTCTCCCCGGATTGATTTCGTTGGGTCATCAATGATTTCCCGGTATTTTGCAAGTGTCCCATCCAGATACCGTTCAAATTTTTCAAGGAAAGCTTCTAACGTATCTGTTTTGTCCGGTCTGATCGGGTCCATATCCACTTTCATATTTCCGACCTTATACCGGATAACTGATATCGGTACCATCAATTTTCAGCCACCCGATGCAGTCTGAATTCTCATCCAACAACGCCTGATAATAAAAGTAATCTATCTCTGTCATTGGATTATCCGCATTGAATTCTGTATCCTCTTCCAGAAACACAGTCAGCATCATATTTTCTATTTTTCTCACATAACACCTCCTTCTGGGCATGAAAAAACCGGCAGGTATTTCACTGCCGGAAAATGTCGGTTACAAAACATAATATAATTACTTTTGAGTTCCATTGTCATTAAATGTTGCTTCAACTCAAAAATCTGGAATTTGCATGGCTCTACTCCTTATCGACCTGCCGTAGCTCGTTTATAAAGTAGCCCCTCTTTTATAAGTAACAACAGAAAAGCCACTGTTACTGCATACGGTTCTCTCGAAATCGCCAAAAACAAAACAGTTATAATACTAAGCCCTAAAGACAAAAAAGTAATCACCTTTTTTCCCTTTTCAAATTTGAAATTGACCATTAAAATATTCACAATCCCAATAATCGTCAATAGGATAAAAAGACTCCAGTATGTCATACAAATCCAAATTTCATTATCTACATACTCAATAAGACTTACCGAATAAATATATCCGTCAATCGGTTTAGGATACAATGGAAGAAAAATAAGCATTAAAGAGAGCAAATCGACAAATCCAAATAACAAGTCACATAGACCGTTGAGATTTGACTTGTTTTCTTTTTCCGCAATCAAAACCAACTGGTCTCCGGATAATAACTCATCAATGGACACAGAGAAATATCTGGATATTTCTTTTAATGAATCTATGCTCGGATATCCTCTTCCCGTTTCCCTTAGTTAAAGATATTGTTGGGTATCTCAAGATGTGTCATTCGATTTTGCCGATAAAGCGGTAGAAGATTTCCACTTC
>SFGF01000074.1 GCA_004556655.1 Lachnospiraceae bacterium
TACCTGTTCCGGAAAGAAAGCCGGTACCGGGATGCTGCTTTGAAAGGGAGATCACCGGATGGTAGAGAGATCCAAGTACATTCATATCCGTGTCACACCGGAGGAAGTTGACCGGATTAAGGAGCGGATGGAGGAAGCCGGTATCAGGAGCATGACCGCATATCTGTTACGGATGGCACTCAATGGTTTTGTGATTGTGATGGATCTTTCTGACCTGAAGGAGATTCTCAGACTGTTGCAGATATCCGGGAATAATCTGAATCAGTACGCAAAGAGAGCGAATGAAACCGGAAGCATCTACTGGGAAGACATCGAGGAACTGAAAAACAACCAGAAAGAGATTTTGCAGGAAATGCGAAAGATGCTTGATAAGCTGACTGCAATTATGTAAGGCAGGTGAGAAAATGGCGGCGACAAAACTGATAGCAATGCATCAGAACAAGGGACGTTCTGTAATGCAGTGTCTGAAAGACAGAACCGATTATGCAAAGAATGGAGAGAAAACAGAAGACGGAAAATATCTCTCTTCTTATAAGTGCCAACCGGATTTTGTTGATTGGGAATTTGCACAGTCAAAAATAGATTATCTGAAAAAAACGTGGAGACAGCCCAAGGGTGATGTCATTGCCTATCAGATCCGCCAGTCCTTTATGCCCGGAGAGATTACGCCGGAGGAAGCAAATGAAGTTGGATATGAAACCGGTATGAGATTCACCAAAGGGAAGCATGCGTTTATTGTGGCAACACATGTGGACCGGGCTCATATCCACAATCATATCATTTTCAATTCCACCAATCTGGATTGTGACCGGAAGTTCAGGGACTTTTGGTTTTCAGGAATTGCCCTGCAGAGACTCAGCGATATTATCTGCCTGGAGCATGGTTTATCCATCATTCCAAAGACAAAACCGAGTGAGAGACAGAGACGTACCAAGTACCCGGAACGAGTAAGCATGAGGGATATTATCCGGGAAGATATCCTGAAATGCCTGGATCAGAAGCCCGCAGATTTTGAAGAACTTCTCAAATTATTACAGGCAGAAGGATATGAGATTAAGCGGGGGAAACATACTGCAATCTGTGGAAAAGAGCAAAAGCGGTTTATCCGGTTCCGCTCTTTGGGAGACGATTTTTCTGAGGAGCATCTGAAAAAGGTGATCGCCGGTGAAGCGGAGCTGCCTGAGAATAAGACGGAGAGCAGGGAACCAAAACAGCCTCCAAGAGAAAAACGGAAGTTTGATCTTGTGGTTGATATTCAGGAAAAGATGGCGCAGGGAAAGAACGGCGGATATGTTCGATGGGCAAAGAAATATAATGTGAAACAGTTTGCGGAGTCCATTTTGTTTTTACAGCAGCACGATATTCATGATAAGGAAACGCTGGATGCTTTGGTAGAAGGAAGCGCTGCCAGATATCATGAACTGATGAAAATCATCAAGGATGCAGAAACCAAAATGGCAGAGAACAAAGTTTTGAAAACGCACATCATCAACTATTCCAAGACCAGGGATATTTATTTAGCCTATCGAAAATCCGGATACAGTAAGAAGTTTTTTGAGGCGCATCGAGAAGAAATCACTCTTCACAAAGCGGCAAAAGAAGCATTTTCCAATCTTCCTGGTGGAAAGATTCCGAAAGTAAAGGATCTGAATGAAGAGTTTGCCAGACTGCTTTCGGAGAAAAAGACAGCCTACAGCGAATACAAAAAAATAAAAAAAGAGATGCGGGATTATCAGATAGCGAAGCAAAATGTGGAATCCTTCTATGCGGCTCAGAAGACCCGGAACCAGGAGGAAGATTTGAAAAAGAAAAGGCAGCAGCAGAGATAACCACGGGGGCAATTACCAAAAAGTGTTTTGGTGGTCGCCCTCTTTTTTTGCAATTCCGGCGTTGCAGGAATGCATCAGCACTCACAAAGTGAGGGCGCAGCTTGACATCAGGGATGTCATTCTAAGGGGATTGGGGATGTGCCTCCAACAAGCAAACAGCATTCGTGTGATCACGAAGGCACTGCTTGCTAACTTGCGAAGCAACAACGATTGCGGCCTTAATGAGCCGCCTATTTAAGAACGAGAAGAAGGAGGATGGTAGTCCCATGTCAAGAGGAACCAATCAGAAGTTAAAATTTACATATCTAATGAAAATCATGCAGAAAAAGAGAGATGACGAGCATAGTCTTACTATGCTTCAGATCATGAATATCAAGGTCATGAATCTCATGAATATCAAAAAAATTCTTGCTATTGTTCGCAAAGAGGAATAAAATAGAAATTGGTATATTGTACTCGTTTCTATGGAGGATAATGATGGACTTATTAACCACCGCTCAGGTTTCAAAAGATTGGGGAATTTCTCAAAGACGTGTTGATATTTTGTGCAAAGAGGGAAGGGTTGAAGGAGCAATTATGATGGGAAACCGATGGTTTATTCCAAAAGATTCTCTGAAACCGGAAGATAAGAGACGAGCAAAGAATATTTGAGATTGAGGAGGAGATCCTCATGCCTAAAAAAACAAAAGAGCAAATCAGTTTTAATATGAAACAGGTAAAAAATAAAGATTCAGACATAGAATTGATGCTTCGGAAAGAGTTGTGGAGCAGAGGACTCAGATATCGAAAGAACGTTACCGGAATAATAGGGAAGCCTGATATAGTTTTCAAGGCAAAGAAGGTAGCGGTTTTTTGTGATAGTGAGTTTTGGCATGGCTATGACTGGGAAAATCGAAAAGGGGACTTTAAATCAAACAAAGATTTTTGGATACCTAAGATAGAAAGAAATATTGAAAGAGATAAAGAAGTAAGCAAAGCTTTAGAAGACGAAGGGTGGAAAGTACTTCGATTCTGGGGGAGAGACATAAAGAAGCACTGCAAAGAATGTGCTGACGCGATACAAAAAGCGTTGGAGGAGACCAATGACTAATTTTGAAAACGGAGTTTTTCAGCCTTGCAAGGAATGGATAGCCGAACAAATTGATTCTGGCAAGACATGGGATGAAGTTAAGGCTTATGGGGAGGATGCAACAAATTTAGACGCGCTAAAGGATGACGAGCTTTTCCCGTTAGAGATGACACCTGAAATGTGGACTGAGTTTGTTGAATACTATAGAAGTATAGTTGTATCGGTACAAATAGTGGATGGCGAAGACGTTGTGGCTATTGATAAGGGAGGATTAAGTAACACATTTGGAATTCCTTCTGGATACTCTTCCACTTGGGAAAGTTATAAGAACTTTCTTGGAAATAAAATGAGCCCTGACTCTATTGCCAATTTGCAAAAGAGCTGTCTGTGGATATTGAATCATCTCAGTACGGACACAAGGATTTCGGGTGAGATAAAAGGTTTGGTAACGGGTAGTGTTCAATCCGGCAAAACGGCTAACATGGAAGGCCTAATCAGCATGGCAGCTGATTATGATTGGAACTTCTTTATCATTTTGTCAGGTACAATTGATAACTTAAGGAAGCAGACGAGAGATCGATTTAAAGGCGATTTATGTAATAGTGAAGGCGTCCTCTGGAGAGTGCTGGATTTTACGACTGAGGACAAAGGATTTACGGCTGATGAACTCAAACTTAATTCATTGAGTGGAAGTAAGAACTTCTCAAATAGATATCTGACTGTTTGCCTAAAGAATAGAAGAAGATTAGAAAAGCTAATTGATTGGTTATACAGTGATCCTACTCGAACTAATAAATTAAGGATTGTTGTTATTGATGATGAGGCTGATCAGGCAAGCATTAACACAGCGGATATTACTTCCGACGAAGAGCAGGAACGATGCGCTATTAATCAAATGATTGTGAATCTTGTCAACGGAAAAAAAAGTGATGGATCAACACCGGAAGTCAAATTTCAGTCTATGAATTACATCGCATATACAGCTACACCATATGCAAATGTATTGAATGAGGCACCGGGAGAGTCCTTATATCCTAAAGATTTCATATGCACGCTGCCTGAAGCACATGAATATTTTGGGGCAAAGGTAATATTTGGAAACGACGAAGAAGATGCTCCGGGATTTTCGATAATCAGGAATATTCCCAGCGCTGATGAAAGTGAACTTAAACAATTACATAAAGGAGAGTCGTTTAGATTACCTAATAGTTTTCAAAAGTCATTGGCATGGTTTTTGTGTGCGTCTGCAGTACAGAGAATTCGTGGATATAAGAAGCCATTAAGTATGTTGATTCATACAGCGGCTATACAGAATCATCACTTTACAGTGTATGAAAGAGTTCAGTATTGGTTAAACCATGATGAAAACATATTGGCATTGTGTCGGCAGGTATATGAAGAAGAAATATACAGCGTCACATTAGACGACCTTCTATCCGCAAATCCAGAGTATGGCTTTGCAAATCAAGTGGTAACAAATTATCCTTCGTTCGATGAGATAGAAGGAGAGATTAGAGAGCTGATTAATGATGTTAGAAACATAGAACTTGGAGATGATAAATCCCTTGAATATGGAAATGGAGTTCATCTTTGCGTGGATAACTGCCGTGCAAATAAAGAAGCTGAAGAGGGAACCTATCTGAGGATAGTATATCCGAATGACGAACAGATTAATGAATTAGCAAAGGCTCCGATTTTCATAGTTATAGGTGGGAACACCTTGTCTCGTGGCTTGACCATTGAGGGACTTGTTTGTACATATTTTGCAAGAACATCAAACTTGGCAGATACCCTTATGCAGATGGCCAGATGGTTCGGGTATAGGAAGGGATATGAACTGCTGCAGCGAATCTGGATGACAACGGCAGTTGTAGAGAGATTTGAGGCACTTACAAAAGTGGATATGGATCTGAAACGAGAAGTAGAAAGATTCATGAAACAGGGAATTTCACCTGAGAAGTTTGGCCCGAGAATTAGAAATATACCTGAAATAGCGAAGTTTCGGATTACCTCAAAAAGAAAAAGTCAGTCTGCGGAATATGATGATTTTGATTTTTGCGGTGATAGTTATGAAACAACGGATTTCGAAAATGGCTTGATGTTACAAAACAATATAAAGGTTACAGAAGATTTCGTTGGAGAAATAGATAAAAACGCCTCGATTAGACGTAGTAGCGCTGCAGGAGCATGGGTATGGGACAACATTGCTTATAAACAGATAAAAGAAATGTTCCTTGGCAAGTACGTTGTTTCCAAGTATTCTTCTCTATGTAATAATCTGCCATATTTCGGACAGTGGATGGACGAAATGAACAAAGAAGGGAAGCTGCTCTTTTGGAATGTCGCTGTTGTTGATGGTGACAATAAAGATTGCACGTGGCTAGTTTCAGGAGATCATCAAGCTGGGTTGGTAGAGCGTTCAAGAAAGAAGGATAAAAAAGAACGCGATGAGAATTGGATTGATATTGGATCGTTACGTTCAGGACTGGATGCGTTATGTGATGTCGACGAAGCAAATCTGACAGAGGAGCAACGGTTCCACTTTAAATCAGTTTGTAAAACCAGAAAAGATATTATATCTGAACGATGCAATTTAGGGTTAGAGGATAAGCCGTTACTACTGATTTATAGGATAAAGAAGGATGGTGGAGTTCCTCAAAAGCGTTCAGAACACTTGAGAGAGAAGATGGATGCTCAAAGTGATATCATAGGAATCAGTATTATAGTTTCAGGTGAAAGTATCGGTGAAAGTCATGCTAAGACGCTTAGGATAAGGATGTGATCAGAAAATGCTTGATAGTCATATATTAGGAATGGATTACGGAAGTTCATATGGAAGTGGATCGTTAAAGGCTCTTCAAAATGATAATTTGCCTGAAATAGATTTATTAATTCGTGAAGCTATTCAAAACAGTTCAGATGCATCACTTAGGGAGCCGGGAAATTCTTTTGGTGTGAGTTTCAATTACAAAACGTTTTCGCCAAAACGGTTCAACGATTTTTTGAGTGATGTTAAAGATATTCTTAATGAGCGTTATCCTGAAACGGAGGCGGACTATCTTGAAATAAGAGATCATAAAACATCCGGATTAACCGGAAGCGTAAGACGTGCAGAAGTAGCTCAGTCTCCGGATGATCATGGAAACTATTTCAAGCTTGTTTTCGATACAGGTAAAGAGCAAACCAATAGCGACGACGGAATGGCTGGAGGAAGTTGGGGCTATGGCAAAAGCGTATATTTTAGATTTGGAATAGGCTTGGTATTGTTCTACAGTCAGATTAAAACTGATACTGGATATGAATCAAGGTTGATTGTAGCGCTGGTTGAGCATGAAAATTCCCAGGATGCAATTCTTTCGAGAGTTCGCGAGGATGCAATTGGAAGAGCTTGGTGGGGACGCCGGGATGCTACCGATAAGACGGAATTATTACCGGTTACAGATGAAACTGAAATAAAAGAAATTTTGGATGTGTTCAGTGCTGAGCCGTTTGGGGCATCTGAAACAGGTACATCAATTATTATTCCGTACATTGACAAGGAAAAACTAATGGAGGGTATTTTCCCGGAGAATTGTGGAATAAGTGAAGATGTGATTTCCATGTGTTCTTTTAAAGACGATATTGTGGAATACACTAAACTTGCAATACAGAAGTGGTATGCCCCAAAAATATTCAACAAAAACCTGGCAAAATATTCAAATCAGAAATGGCTGGCTGCACGAGTGAACGGCGTCGGAATTAAGAACACTGATATGCGTCCTCTATTCCAGCTTGTTCAAGAACTCTATACATCGGCACTAAGCGCAAACAAATCGGGAAAGCAAGATTATAATTCGGAACTGTTTAGAGGAATTAAATCGGTTCCTGTACCGTCAAAAAAAGTCCAGGGAGATAGAGCCGGATTTGTTTCTACGGTTATTGTCACAAATGAAGATCTTGGAAGTACGGGTGCGATAATTCCGCCACAAGCGTACCTACGGTTATTTGGAGCACTTACAAAAAACGATCCTATTGTAATGTATGCCAGAGCTGCAGGGATGGTTTTGGATTACAAAATAGATGGTAGATGGACTAAAGGCTTGATAAAACCGGAAGGAGAGGATCAGATGTTGATCTCTTTCTTTGTACCTGATTGTGGTCTAAAGCTGAAAGATGATAAAGCCCTTGGCGAATATAGCGGAATGTCATTGGGAAACTACCTAAGGAAATGTGAAAAATCGGATCACATGGCATGGACTGATCCTTCCTCATTAACAGTTGTCACGAATATTGCTTCACAGACAACCGCAAAGATAAATGACTGTTATAGGGCTAAATCATCCGGTGAATCAGAAGGAACTGCAAGTAAGCTTTCCGGAAAACTTGGACGTAGACTACTTCCGACATTGTCATTTGGAAAAAAGAAAGGCGGTTCCGGAGGTTCAGGTGGAGAGGGCGGTTCCGGAGGAACAATCAACAATCTGGACTGTATCTTAAGACAATCAATTATCAGTGCAGACTCTATGACGATAGAATTTGAATTGAAATTTAAGAACATTAGGAAAGAAGCGTTTATTGGAGTATTCGTCGAATCAGAGGTTGGTTTGATGGATGCACATTCTTGGGAAACGGGTATAGGCACAGAATTCCCGATTGAGATTCCCATAATAGCAAATTGTTCGGTATTAGCGCTTAATACAAATCAAACACTTGCATTTGATAGCAGTTGTACGAAAGAGAATCGCTATATTGAAAATGATTTTTCAACGATAGAGGTACTCTACACAGAAGATGGAGATGCTTTAGGATTCAAGGTGACAAATACTGTCACCAATGCTGTTGTAAAAGGAATGCTAACATTGAAATCTCGCGATAAAAAGTACTGTTGTACAGTGAAAGAAGCAAAGGAGCCGGTGGTTTAAATGGAGAATTTGTATTTTTATCCTACATTAACTGAAGAATTGCGTGAAAGAGCCGGTTTCTCAGTTTCCGCTTTTGGCTTTTCATACTTCTATGACGATGAATACAGAGATTTGAAGCAAAAAGGAAAAAACACTGTTAAGTTGGAGGACTCTTGGGAGTCATGGAAGATTGAAACCGATGGACTGCATTTAAAACGTGAGATTACTATTGAGTACCCGGAAGTTTTGTATGGGGAAAAGGGCCTTGCGTGTAAAGGCGCGATTATCGGGACATGTATCATATGGACAAATAAAACGTTAACACAAATGGGGACAATTTTACCTGCTTTGGAATTCAATTCCGGAGCAATTCGGTATGTCGTTTTTGAACATGACTTTAAGCCCGGAGAAATCAAAGGGGATCTCGAACTTGAGACGATCCTGTATATAAAGAAACCGGCAGAAGAAGTTTTACCTGAAGAAGAGCGATTAATAAATGATTCCGGAGTAAACGTTGGTGTTCTCGATGTTTGTAGGCTTGACTTCGGAAGCATTTATATGGACTTCCCTATTCAGGAAGTTAATTCAAAACAACAACCATTGTGGTGGTTGGAAATCGGTGATTGGACAGATCCCAGACAGGATTTGTTTAATGAAGATAATTTATGCCTATATTTGAACTCTGCGTATGATTGTTGCCCAAAGGTAGGGGATGTTATTAAGAATTCGGATGTATTGATAGAAATAGTTGCAACGGCATATACGATGATTTTTCAAAAGATTATGGAAATGGAGTGTTTATCACAGACAGTCAATGATGTTGATTTAGAACCGGGAAGCATAAGTAAGATTATGTTTTACTTCTGGAGTGGGTGTGATACGCCTATTGACACTTCTTCAGTAGAAAGGATGCATAAAACGATATGGCTGAATGTTGCAGCCATGTTAAACGGAGGTGACGAAGTATGATCTCCATGAAAAAGATGACAAAGGCTCAAGCAAAAGAATTTGTGGATTCGGTTGATAAACTGTCGGATGTTGCCTTTGTGGATTTAACGGCGCTATGGCATGCTCATTCGATTACGATAGAGAACCCTGACTATGAAGAGCTTAGAAGGAAAGTACTAGATGCTTATGAAGAGGCCGCTGCAACAAATGATGGATATCAGATTGACCTTGATGTTGGACTATGCTTATTTGAGATGTTAAGCCCTGAAAAGGGATTTACGTTAGTTATGGCCAATGATGATGATATCTGGAGGTACCTATCATGCAAGATTTTTCCGGATATTACATATGAAAGATATCCGAAACCGGCAAAAGATGATATTCGCCTAAATAAAAAGCGTTTCTATCTTCATACGAGGAGAATATGGTTAAAAACGTTGTGGTGGTATGTTTTTCTAGCGTGGCAGGGAGATACAAAAAAGACGAGAGCAGTGCTAAAGGATTTTGGTACTGACACAATAAGCGATTTTATTGAGAGAACGGGCCAAGGATATAGAGTTTTGCTATATCGGCAGTTGATGAGATCTTATGCAACTGTAGAAAATAAGTCTTCAGATTTGTTTAACGTTATTCAGAAGCAAAATTTGGTTAACTGCAGAACAGTTGAACCCGGGCTTGTGGAAGGTGCAGAACAAGGATACGTAGATTCACTGTTTAAACAATTATCGGTGGGTGAAGAACATGTTGATTGATGAGATATTGGCAAATTGGGCCGGAATGCCAAGTGCAAATGCCATGATTATATCGAGTTTAAGTAACGCCGGATATATTTCGTGGACAATTAAAACGACTGCGGGGTATGGAGTTGCTATTCCTGTAGATAGCGATGAAGAGATCTCTGAACATTTTGCCGGAGCACATTATTTTACCGGTGATATCCTTCTGGATAATTCCAATCAAGAGCATGTGCTGATTCTGGTAACGCAAAAAGAGGAGAATAAAGATCAGTTTGCGGCTTTGTGCGCGGAGCTTTTAGCACCGGGGAAAAACGGAGAGCTGAGAAAAGAGTTGTCTCAGTCGCCTCTAGCATGGTGGATGGCATGGAAAGAATTGCTGGGAAATAAAAGCGTCGACATGCGGGTGTATGATGCTTTGGGTGAACTATGGACGTTGAAACATCTGGCAGAACATGGTGAGCATGCAGAATGGAACGGCCCTGATGGTGCAACTTATGACATTGACTGTGAATCTTACTATACCGAAGTAAAATCTACAACTGCGCGGAATAAGAGGCAGATTACGTTAAGCAATTTATTTCAGCTGGATCCTCCGGAAGGGAAAAAACTATTCCTGGTTTTGTGCCAGTTTGAGTCATCTTTATCTGGAATCAGCATTAATAGTTTGGTCGATCAGCTTGAAAACTTGGGATACAGCCGAGCTGCAATTAATGATAAACTTGAAAGATTAGGTCTTGAAAAAGGAATGTCTGCACGTAAACGGTGCTACGTATTACATGCAGCAACAAAATATACGGTGGATGAATCGTTTCCTGCTATTAGGGAAACATCATTTGTCGGAGGAGTCCTTCCAAGTGGCGTTATGAGTATTACATATACGGTTACACTGGATGGTATTTCCGGTGAAAATATATTAACGGATGGAGAATGATACATTTTATGTATAGAACAATAGATTTGTGCGCTGGGATAGGGGGCATGAGGCGAGGATTTGAATTAACGGGGAGATGTAGGAATGTGCTATCTGCTGAGATAGATGAGCAGACTGCCAGGACTTATGAACATCTTTATGGAGATGATCCAAGAAATAACTTAATGAGCAAAAAATTCCGAGAAAAGTTGAAGGAACATCCATATGATATTCTTTTGGCTGGTTTTCCGTGTCAGGCATTTAGTAGTGCGGGGCTTCAGATGGGATTTAAAGATAAGGAAAAAGGCAATGTCTTTTTCGGAATCGCAAAAATCATTGAAGAGAGTAGACCAAAGGCTATTTTCTTAGAAAATGTTCAAAATCTAATGTCTCATGATAAAGGGCAGACTATTGTTCGTATTTTAAAGATTCTTAATGAGCTTAATTATAAGATAATCGGCGCGGATTTTGACGAGAAGGGTGAGCCGATATTTACCAGAACTTCGTTTGTAAGAAATACTATTAATTTTGGGCTTCCTCAGAATCGTCCAAGAGTGTATATCATGGCCTTTAACAGAGATATATATGGAGAGGCACTTGATTTATTAGGTGAAGATGATGTTATTCCTACAGGGACAGATACCGTAATTTATGCGGACGTAAATGCTCTTTTGGAACCACATGTTCCGGCTCATTATTACATGGCTTCAGGATATTTACAGACATTGATAAATCATCGGCAAAGAGAGCATGAAAAGGGGAATGGATTTGGCTACTGCGTTGTGAACGATCCTAGCAGAACACATCAATTTGCGAATACGATTATGGCAACCGGTGGATCGGGAAAAGAAAGGAATCTTATTTATCAGCCGGTTCCCGAGTATGACAATTTGGAAATAGAAGGGAAACGGACACCAATTAATAATCAAGGCATTCGTGTGATGACCCCGAAAGAATGGGGGCGCTTGCAAGGATTTATAGGATATGGATTCCTTGACATGAATGGAGAAGACCATTTTGACTTCCCTGAGGGCATGTGTGATGGACAGAAGTATAAGCAGTTTGGTAATTCGGTCTCCATTCCGGTAATAAAAGCAATGGCTGATTATATGATGGAAAAATTGGATGAATTCACGGCTGATCCTATTCCGCTGATTGAGAGATTGGCAGACCGAGAAGAGAGTATAACAAGGAGAGATGTAATGGATCTACTCAATGTTGATGAAGCGCGAGCATCATATATATTACGGCGAGCTGTGGCAAAAAGAATTCTTGAGAAGAATGGAAGTACAAGAAATGCGGTTTATCATAAGGTGAAAGAATGAAAATAAGTGATCAAAAGCTTGGAGGTTGGCAATAATGGTTGAAAAACACACAATTCCTATGCAATTCCATCCGCGTGCTTTTTCAGCATTTGGATCAGATCTGGTAACAAATGATTATGTTGCGGTGAATGAGTTGATAAAAAATGCTTATGATGCATACGCATATAACGTTAAATTAACAATCTATGAAAATACAGTAGGCCAGCACAGTATAGAAATTATAGATGATGGACTTGGAATGACACAAAAGATTATTGAAGAGGCATGGGCAGTTATAGCGACGCCGTACAAGAAAAAGAATCCTGTCGTAGAACGCGATGGAAAAGTGAGGGTGGTTTCTGGAAACAAAGGACTGGGAAGATTGTCATCGGCACGATTGGGAAACGCATTAGAGATATTAACGAAGAACCAAAATGATGAGTGTATCACGGTTGAAATAAATTGGCGTGCTTTAGTGGATAGTACGGATATTTCGTCATGTGGCGTTGTTGTAGAAAACGGCAATGAAAAATATTTGTTAGATAAAATAAAGAAAGAATTACATTCATCAAGTAAGACGGGGACAATTATAAAGATTACAGACTTAAACACGACTTGGGATGGAAGCAAAGTTTCAGCCTTAGAACAATCACTTGCTAGACTGATCTCTCCTTTTGATGAAGTATCTGATTTTAGTATTTATCTTGGCCAAAATGAAAAATCTCCAGTTCGGATTGAAGCTAACGAATTCATTAAAACACCAACATATCATATTAGTGGAACAATTGATGAACATGGAAACACAAGCTGGAAATATACTTATAACTCGGATACAAAAAAGTCTGAAGAAGGGTATATAGGATGGGAAGAATCTTATGGAGGCTTTAATCATCAGAAGCTAGTAATGCAATATGGGGCTGATAGTATTCCAAAATATGATTGTGGACCTTTTTCATTTGAATTTAGAGCGTGGGATTTGGACTCGGAAAGTATAGGGGAAATAAGTGATCAATTTAGCATAAAGAAAAACGAAATAAGAAAAACCATTTCAACATATAAAGGCATTTCGATTTACCGGGATAATGTTCTCGTCCTTCCGAAATCCGATGCTGCAAAAGACTGGTTAGGGGTAGACTTACGAAGAGTAAGCAATATTGGACGTAGACTGAGCACTAATCAAATCATAGGAAAAGTGTCAATTACTGAGTCGGATAACCCAGAACTAAAGGATACTACCGATAGAGAAAAACTGGTTGATACGGCGGAATACAAACAGTTTTGTTCTATTCTGGAAACATTGATTATTCAGTTGGAGAATCTTAGAAATCGCGATCGGGTGGTTGCTAAGAAACCAGGAAAACTTGTTGATTTAATTGCACCTATTGATCCTTCAGCCATGGAATCAAGGGTGGAAGAATTAGTTAAAAATGGACAGAGTGATGAAGCTGTTGAGGTTGTGCACGAATATAGCGCCAATGCTGAAAAGAGTATTGGAGAACTTAAAGAACGTATGGAATATTATGCACAAACAGCATCGCTTGGATCGGTCGCATTTGTGATAATGCATGAGATACGAACGGGTATGATGGCTGTTATGCGATTCATAAAGTGGTGCAAAAAAAACATAACGGACATTGCTCCACAAGGAAAAGAGTATTGCGCTGATGCTGAACATGCTTATCTACGCCTAAAGGAAGTTGCTGATAGTTTTGCTCCACTTTATAAAAAGAATTATCTAAAAGAAGATGCTCTTGTAAAACTGGATGAGATTATTTATTCCAGTATTAATCTGATATCGGCAAAGAAAGAAGCCGCAGATGTTGAGTTTAAATATCGTGGATATAAAAATATTTATGTAAAAATTCAGAGTGGTGAAGCACAAACAATTATTCTTAATTTATTAGATAATTCGTCTTATTGGCTCCGACGTATAAAAGAAAAAAAGATAATTCAAATTTGTGTTGAAGAAAAAGGAGATAAGATACTTGTAAATGTTAGTGATAATGGCCCCGGAATAGCAAGCGAAGATGTTGAGAAAATTTTTATACCTGGAACCACGGGTAAACCGCATGGAATAGGGATGGGACTTGTTATTGTTACGGAGCTTTTAGAACGGCATGATTGTAAAATTGAAGTATGCATTCCTGGCGATATTGGAGGTGCAACATTCATTTTTGAATTACCTAGAGGAGAGGAAAAGAAGTAATGAAGGTACTTGTAATTGATGATACGGAGATGGACACAAAGGGTATAAAAGAATATTGCAAAGAAAACAAATGGAACTTTCAATACAATTCTTTTAAAGATGATTACATTCAAGATCTAATGAAGTATGATGCAGACGTAATAGTTCTTGACTGGTTTGAAGATGTATCTGATGACAATGATATCGGAAATTCAATTCTTGCAGGATTTTGGGAAAATGGGTATAGGCCAATTGTAGTTTTTTCTGCACATGCTGATGCGATAGCATTGACAGAGGATATGCAAAAGAGTAATTTGGTAAAAATGTATGTTAAAGACGAGGAGGGAGAAGAACAACTACTGACATACCTGAAAGAAAATGAATTATACTTTAAGGCTTTGTCTGAATTCAGAAAGGATGTTGGAAAGGTAATATTAAATTCTTTTAATGCGATTGAACCTTTAAAATCTTTAGAGGATGGCTTTGTTGGGAATGAAATACTTAAGTACATTCTCGCAAAACGAATGGTGAGTGCATTTAATGTAGAGAATAATAAAATAGATATGCCTTCATGGGGGATGTATATTTATCCTCCTGTTTCGAGTGCGCTTACCACGGGGGACGTACTAAGAAAGGCTGGAGAAAGCATTAATGCAGAAAATGCGAGTAATTACAAGGTAGTTATTTCTCAAGCATGTGATATTGCATATAAAAAAACAAAGAAAATATTATGTTTAAATTGTTGCTCAATGAAATCTGGTATTATCAATGCTTTGGAGAGTGAAATAAAGCATAGTCTAGACTTAGTTCCAGAAATGTCTGAGGAAGACAGAAATAGAGCAAGGAAAATGATAGCTCAGCATAAGCTGAGCTATGCTATGAACGCTGGGTTTTATCAAAAATGGGCATTATTACCAGCACTAAAAGGTGTTTGCCCAGATATGTCAGTAGATTTAAAGAATGTTGAACTGGTTGATCCTGGTAAGATTTCGATTAGTTGTGAAGATTTGAATGAGCAAGAATACTATAGAGTGGCATCGTTGGATCCCCAATATGTGACACAGCTAGTGTGGGGATACATGCAAAATGCGTGTAGGCCTGGGGCTC
Organism: Lachnospiraceae bacterium; assembly: GCA_004556655.1. Lineage (GTDB taxonomy): Bacteria > Bacillota > Clostridia > Lachnospirales > Lachnospiraceae > Oliverpabstia. The sequence continues at coordinate 14,970 of SFGF01000074.1, forward strand.
CAGATAGGGATGTTGAAGAATGGGCTAAAAGAGTAATAAATTAACAATAATGTTTACTTTCAATACATAGTGTAGAAAAAGAGATAAAATGGAATTAAAAAATGTTTTCTATAAATTTATAAATGAATATCAGTCCGAGCTCCTGGCTGCACGTGAAAGAGAAGACTTTAAATGACCTTTTGGCTCGCTTGTAAGACGTGTTATTTCTGGTTTATTACAAAACCAGGTAGAGGCAACGATATACAAGGTAAAAGGGAGCATAGGCGAAGGCAGATGGACGGATGTTCCGTGGATTGCGGTTTTTGATAAGAAGGTAACCATAGGGGTCAAACCCCATAAACCAGATAAAGCATCAAAACTTAATACCGAAGGCATTAGAGAGATGACTTCGCTTGAATGGGCACGGTTACAAGGTTTTGCATGATATGCATTTATGGAGAATGGTATAGATACATTTAGTTTTCCTGATGGAATGGCAGAAGGACAGAAATATAAACAGCTGGGAAGTTCCGTTTCAATTCCTGTTGTTGAGGAAATGGCAAAGTTTATGTTAGATTACTAAAACTTCCCACACCGATACGGTGTGTTGAACCTTGAAAATTCAATATTTCAGCCAATAAAAAAGGCATAAACCTGTTCCGTTTGGTATAATGGAA
>SFGF01000186.1 GCA_004556655.1 Lachnospiraceae bacterium
TATTTTCTACCATTGTTCTACCAGTAGGGCGGGGAAAGTAATGATATCACACTTTTATCAAGGAATTACATATAGAATGCAGGGGTATATTGGTCAGATTTAGTATCTTTGCAAAAAATGGTACTGATATGGAGGACAAGTTGATTTCCCGATATGATATTTTAGTGAACCGGTACAAGGAACTTGTATCTGAGAAGCTGAGCAGGAAAGATTTTATAGAATACAATGAAATTCTATTCTCGGCGCATAGCTGTGCTATAGAGGGGAACAGTTTTTCAGTGGACGAGACCCGCACCTTGAAAGAAAAAGGGCTGGGCATGATCCCCAAAGGCAAGACCTTGCTGGAGGCATTTGAAATCCTGGATCATTTCCAGGCTTATGAATATCTTCTGAAGAATTTGGACAGGCCGCTGACCGAGGAACTCCTGAAGGAAACCCACCGGCTGCTGACGGAACATACCCTCTCTTACAAGACCCAATACGATGAAATACCGTCCAACCCGGGAGAATATACAACAGTGGACATGTGTGCCGGTGATACGATATTTGGGGACCATGAGCAGCTGATAAAGCAGGTCCCCCGCCTGTTACAAAGCACCCAGCAGGTCCTGGACTCCGGGAAGATCCATCCGATGATCATCGCGGCAAGATTTCATGGATTTTATGAATATCTGCATCCCTTCCGGGACGGAAACGGTCGTCTGGGACGTCTGATGTCCAATTTTATATTGCTCAAAAAAGAACAGCCGCTGCTGATAATCCCCGGTTCGCAGAGAGAGGAATATATCACCGCCTTAAAATATATCAAAAAAGAGCGTACAGATGAATTTCTGATAGATTTTTTCTTCCGGACATCCATAAAAAGGATGGAACAGGAAATAGAGGAAAAAAAGAATCTCACGGAGAATTTTATCAGGGGGATGGAATTTGTTAGAAATGTAAAATCATCCAATGATGACATTTCAGAAATCTAATATTACATTCTGACAGTCCGAACAGTACTTTGCAGGCGAACTTTTCAAAAGCCGGTAAAACGTTCTATTTCTCCATCCGGACAGGAAGAGGCAAACTGGATGTCTTTGATGAACGTGGTGAAACCACATTGCTGCCATCTGCTTCAGAAATAGTATTGAATCTTTCACCGGATGATGAAAACTTGGAACGAGGTGGTTACCTGATATCTCCAGAGCCGGAATCCGGTTGGAAATATGGAGAGGATGAATGGTATGTGAATGGCAACGGGATACCCTCCGGACAATATGGTCAATATTTATTTACGTACAATGATTACAGCCGTTATCCTGATGGAAGCAGATTCGTATACGATTTCAAAGCGGACAATCCTATAAAGGTGACTATACAGACTGGCATGTGGAGTAACAATTCTTTCTCCTTGTATACGCACGGTGATTTCAGAATTGGCTTTTCTGCTACCGGTCTGAGTTCCGGTCAGCAAACCCGTGAGTTCTCATATGGAGACCGGGTAACAATATATGCGGATGGTGCGGATTATGCCGTGCCGGGAGAAGGTGACCGCTGGAGATATAACTATCTGAGAGGTTTCTTTACTACCGGATGGCAGGCTTTGGACGATCTTGGGGAATACTCCCAGACATCAGCCGGTTCATATTCATTTACAGCGACAAAGGATATAACTATTAACATTGTATTCATGTCCACTATCAGATAAAATACAAGGGCTGTCTTAAAAAAATGACTTGACAGCCTCTTGTTATAATAGCCTTTATCTTGTCATACAAAATAAAAAAGAACTTGTAACAGAAGTTAATGTGCAACAGATTTTGGTTTTACGCACAAAATAGGCAGAATTCCTGCCTATTTTTATAAGTGTGGAAACATTCTACATCAGACCACACTATATGAGGATTATTTCCATTTTTTACATAATAAAAAAATAACAATTAACTGATAATCAGAATAAATATTCTTTTGGCATGGGAATTGCCTTATCATTATCGTAAAACAATAACCATTAAAAATATAAGATTATGAAAAAATTTTTTGTTGCAGTAGCATTGGTAATGGGATTAGGAACAACAGTGGCATTTGCCGAAAATTTGACCTCAGGTGTTGAAACAGTCATGGCAGTAAATGACTTAACCACTGTCGAAATGATGCGTGCGTGGATGATGATGCTCTGTTCACTTCTGGCGGTCTGTTCTGTGTCGGCACAGATCAGCCGCCAAGAGGGAACGGACGGGCAGGCGGCAAT
>SFGF01000187.1 GCA_004556655.1 Lachnospiraceae bacterium
GTATTCTTTGGAAAGTCGCATTTTCCTGGAATCCACGGGAATTTATCATTACCCACTCTTCTGCTATCTTCGTGATAAGGGTTTTAACTGCTCGGTTATAAATCCTATCATCACTAAGAATAGCACAAATATGAATATACGAAAAGTACATAATGACCGTTTTGATTCTAAAAAGGCTTCTTTAGTTGGTTTGAAACCTGATTTAAAGGTTTCTCTTATGCCATCTGACCTTGCCTTAAACTGCCGTAATTTGTGTCGTGAATACTACGACTTAATGGATAACCGCAGTGCTTACGTGAATAAACTGCAAGGTGAATTACGTATGGCATTCCCACAATATCTTGGTATTTTTTCCAAAGTAACTATCAATACATCTCTCACTTTATTGGAGACTTATACATCTCCAAACGCTTTTATTGAAGCTGACAAACAAGAGATTATTGATACCATTAAATCTACAGCTCGCTTTGGACTTACATATGCCGAAAAGAAGTATAATGCCATTATTCAAGCTGCACATGATGCCAATGAATTCGGTTACATCATTGATAGTAATATCAAACGTATCCGTCTCTACATAAGTTTCATCCGCAAGTATGATGAAGAAATCGCAGGCATCATGGATGCTTTGCATGATCTTGTAGATTCCAACGAAGATACTGATTTTGTGAAACAAATCCACTTGATAGAAACATTTAAAGGTGCTGGTTTCTTATCTGCGGTATCTCTCATGGGCGAGATTGGTGATTTTTCAGCATTTACCAAGCCAAAACAACTCTTTGCTTACTTTGGTCTTGATCCAGCTGTCAAACAATCTGGTAAATTTGAAGGAACCAAAGTACAAATATCAAAAAGAGGTTCCGCTATTGCTAGAAGAGTAATTCATGTATTAACACTTCAGAGCATCAGTACTTCCAGAACTGGGGAGGCTAAAAATCCTGTATTAAGGGATTACTACCTCAAAAAATGTGAATCAAAGCCCAAACTTGTTGCTATGGGAGCTGTCTCACATAAAGTATGCAACATGATATTTGCCATACTCAGAGATAACAAACCTTTTGAAATCATCACTCCACAGGAGCACATAAAACAATACAATGCGGCTAAATGCGACGAAGCTGCATAAAATACTGAATTACCCGAATCTATATCTTTTTTAAAACAAGATATTTTCACCAAGGGATAAGTGCGCCCTTTTTTAGTCCTAAAATATAATCGATATTTTTTAAATTTCTTATTGACATTTATTAGCTGGACTTATTTTAAGCATAAACTGCGTTCCCTTTCCTTCACCGTCACTTTTGATCTCCAATACATCTTCCGTCGTATAATACATCTGCAGCCGCTCCAATACATTGTAAATACCGATTCCATTGGATTTGCTGTTTTTCCTGTTTTTTACATTTTCTCCCCGCAGCACACGTTCGATGAGTTCCCGGCTCATGCCGCGCCCATTGTCAGCGACCTCGATATAAACGGTCCCTGTTTCCTGCCAGATGCGCAGTGTAACCCAGCCTTCCCACTCGACGCCTCGGATACCGTACTGCACGGCATTTTCGACAAGTGGCTGCAGGATCATGGATGGCACAAGAACATTTTCCAGTCCCGGCTCGATTTCCTTCTTATAATGAATATCTCCGGCAAAACGCACATTGAGAATGTAAATATAATGGTCGACAAGCTGAATTTCATCCGCAAGTGTCGCATCTTCATTGATGCGTGACAGATTGTAACGAAAAAATTCTGCCATATTTTCGATAAAAAGTGCCGTCTTATCCGCATCTTCGATCATCGCAAGCTGCATTCCCGCATTCAATGTATTAAATAGGAAGTGGGGGTTGATCTGCGATTGCAGGTATTTTAACTGGGCATCCTTTAACAACGTCTGTGTTTTTAATTCATTTTCACGCATCTCATTTTCTTTTTCCATGCTGACACGCTGTGCTTCGACATATTCGCGTATGCTTCCCATCATCTTATCAAAGGCTTTTGACAGACTCTCGACTTCATCCCCGGTGCGAAATACCGGGATGTCCACAGAAAGATCCCCTGCTGTAACTTCCTTCGCACGCCCGGACAAAATTTTCAACGGCTTCGTCAGGCGTCTCGTCATCATGACAACCATGATCGTATCGCACAGTACAACGACGAAGAACATAATCGTTCCTACTACTTCCATATAATATAGGAAATTTTGCAAAAGCAGGTAATTATGAGAATTTCCCTGAAACTGTATATTGTTCAGGCTGCTGATGTAGCCATTGAGATATTCTTTCATTTTTCCGGCATCTTCATAGCGCTCCCCATAAGTGTTCACATCTCGTCCACGCTTTGCCTTTACTGCCTCCTCGGAAATCTTTAGGTAATTTTTTCCAAGATAATAAATATTATTTTTTAACACACTCGTCTGTCGGTCCATCGTCTCTTCCTGCACCATTGCCAGCTGCTCAGACAGATTCTGCTGGCTGATGTAATACTCCTGCAAGACACCGGAATCTCTCGTTTTTAGATATTCCAACATCTCGGAATGCACTTTATCCAGTTCTTCTGTCATTTTATTTAATTGCACATTGGTCGCATATACCTGCTCAATCTGAACAAGTACCTGATTGATATTAAGAAACATCATAACATTGATCAACAGTGTCATAACCGATGTAAATATCAATAATACGATCATTTTTGTGCTAATCGACGCTCGCTTCATTTTCCACCTCTTATCACGTTTTGTTGTATCATCCGATATTCGTTTACAATACCGTTTTTCTTATATTCCTGCAATGCCTGGATTGCCGTCTTTCCAATCGCCTCTGAATCAATCGCCACGCTCGCTGCAATTACTTTTTTTCCCAGCCCCCGCCGAATCTCATCATTTTCATAAGCTCCAATAATCTTGACCGTGCCTACTTTACTGTAATCAACAACCGCCTGATACGCATATGCCGTTCCTTCCAAAGACAAACTGACAAGTACATCCGGGCACTGTTTCTCATCCAAAATACAGTTTCTGACTGCTTTTTCTGTCGCGAATTCATCTTCTCCCTCAAGAAGCTGTACTCGAATTTTTGCTCCCTGCACTTTCTGCCGGATGGTCTGCAAAACCAGATTGCTCTCTCCAAGGTCTCCATTTTTTTCCATCAGCAGAAGGACATCTTTTTTCTTTTTGGAAATATTTTCCTGTATCAACTCTGCATAACTGTCTCCGAGACTGCTGTCATTGACTCCGACAAACGCGCACCGCCTGCCGCTGTAGTTGTCATGCAGCATCGTCAC
>SFGF01000188.1 GCA_004556655.1 Lachnospiraceae bacterium
AGTAACAAAATGCACCCAAATGGACCCCGCCCGCCGGTATTCCTCTGTTTTACAGTTAAAATCCGCGCTGCGGTATATATCAGATACGCCTGTGAAGCACCTCTATCCGTTTCTGCCTCCTGGTTTCAGAACTATGACATGGTGGAAAATAATTATAGCTTTAATTATGTATCCTCTGCTGGCAACCCTATGTCTGTCACTGGATTTAACACGCCGTGAGCAAGAAATCCCCCACTTCTATAAGTGGGGGGATGAATTGCGATTAACACGGCGATTTCTTGACTCCTGCATCTTTCTGTACTATGATATATTTACAATCAGTCGTATCTAACAGACAAGTGGAGCTACCGTAGATATTATTAAGCAGTACATAATGTCACAGGGGAAGAAAAATGGCAAACAAAGCAATTAAGTATCGCATATATCCTACAACTGAGCAGAGTATTATGTTCTCTAAGACCTTTGGCTGTTGCCGTAAGGTCTATAATCTTATGCTTTCTGATAAGATTGAGGGTTATAAAGCAACCGGGAAATTCCCTACTGTAACACCTGCTAAATACAAGAAGGATTATCCTTATCTTAAAGAAGTAGACAGTCTTGCGCTTGCTAATAAACAGCTGGATTTGCAGGCAGCATTCCGTAATACATTTAGTAAATCCCGCAAAAAGAAAAACGGATTCCCTAAGTTCAAATCTGCAAAGCATAGTCGTAAGTCTTACACTACAAACAATCAAAAAGGCACAGTAGCTATTCTGGACAAAAGATATATCAGGCTCCCTAAAGTTGGTAAGGTGAAGGCTGTTATTCATCGTATTCCCGATGATAATTGGATTATCAAATCTGCTACTGTATCACAGGAATCAGATGGCAGGTATTATATTTCTGTTCTTTTTGAGTTTGATAAAGTAGAAAACACTTATATAGCGGATAAAACTAACGCCATTGGATTAGATTATGCTTCTGATGGCTTATATGTGGACAGTAACGGCAATGTGGGTACTAATCATAAGTATTACCGTGAAAGCCATGATAAACTTGCCAAAGCACAGCGCAGACTGTCTCGTATGCAAGGCTCTAAAAAGCATGAAGATAAATCTAATAACTATATTAAGCAGCTCCGCAAAGTAAACAAAATTCATAGACATATTGCTAATCAGCGTTTGGATAACCTGCATAAAATATCTACTGAGATAGCCAATCAGTATGATGTTGTTTGTGTGGAATCCTTAAATATGCGTTCTATGTCTAATAAAGGTTTTGGTAACGGCAAAGCGACTCTGGATAACGGATATGGAATGTTCCTATCTATGCTTGAGTATAAGCTGTCTGATAGAAATAAGTATCTCGTAAAAGTAGATAAGTGGTATCCATCATCACAAATCTGCCATTGTTGCGGTACATTGCATCCGGAGATGAAGGATTTAGCTAACCGCAAAATGGTATGTGATTGTGGTCTTACAATAAACCGTGACCAAAACGCTGCTATCAATATCCTAAACGAAGGATTACGCCTGCTTAGTGAAGTAGCATAAACAAAATATATAGTAGGGATGGAATTAGCCCAAACTTATACGCCTGTGGACATTGTGTAAGACATTGAGTTGCGTAACACCGCAGCCAACGCAGTAGTGGTTGAAGCAGGAAGCTCCGACTTCTATAAGTCGGAGTAGTTCACAAGGAATTCATCTGATGTCAATATATCGTAAAAATAATTTTCCCGTGGTATATAGCTATGAGAAATGATATAATATACAGTATCAAGAGGACAAGTGAAAGCGCTTACCTTCCAAAAGCCAAAAGGGATTTTGGATTAAAAGGAAGGTGGTAATATAGTGAGAATTACAATTACTTTTGGTAAGTTAAGAATTACCGTTTACATAAAAAAATAACCGCTGTGACCTTGAAAACTCCGGCGGTTATATAATCGTATCAAGGTAGCCGTTTTCAACGGCTTTCCTCTTGATGCCAATATATCATAAAAACAAGTGTAATTCAATAGCAAATCTTGATTATGATAGTGTCAAGTTGTTGTGGAATTTTTGATTGACATCAATTCCAAAGTGTGTTTTTAATGCAGGCTATTTCATGCAGCAATATCTGTGTACCACTG
>SFGF01000075.1 GCA_004556655.1 Lachnospiraceae bacterium
CAAATATTCCTATGGAAGTTATTGAAGCCTCTATGATTGACGGAGCCAACGAATTCCAGAACCTTACCCAAATTGTTGTACCAATGTCCAAACCAATCATTGGAACAATTGGTTTAATGGCTGCCATTGCTTACTGGAACAACTGGACCAATGGTATCTATTTCATTCAGACCAAACGTAATTTATATGGTATTCAAAATTACCTGAACTCTGTTATATCTAATGTTGCTTTCCTGCAGACACACAGTACAGGATCTGGTGTTGTCACTGCTGACCTCCCAAGCATCAGTATCCGTATGGCACTTGCGGTTATTGCAATTATTCCTATTCTGATTGCATATCCGTTTTTCCAGAAATCTTTTGTTGCCGGAATTACAGTTGGTTCTGTAAAAGGTTGACCTAACACAAGAAAGGAATTACTATGAAAAAAATCGAGAACAAAATAATGCTGATCACATACGCCGACAGCATGGGAAAAGATTTGAAAGAACTGAATCAGATCCTGGATGAACATTTCAAGGGAGTAATCGGAGGACTTCATGTTCTCCCATTCTTCCCATCGTCTGGTGACCGCGGATTTGCCGTAATCAATTATGACATTGTAGATCCTGCGTTTGGCACCTGGGATGATATCGACCAGTTAGCTGAAAAATATTACATGATGGCAGACTTCATGTTAAATCACGTATCCATTCGCTGTGATGAATTCAAAGACTACATGAAAAATGGAGATGATTCTCCTTACCGTGACATGTTTATCCACTGGGACGAATTCTGGCCAAGCGGAGAACCTACAGAAGAAGATATGGATAAACTCTATAGACGAAAAGCAGTGGGACCATATATCGAATTCACAAGAGAGGACGGCCAGAAAGTAAAACTCTGGAATACTTTTTTCGAAGAACAGATTGATATTAATCCCTATACAAAACCTACACAGGATTACTATAAAAGAAATCTGGGAAGAATCTCCGATCATGTTCCACTGATTCGTTTTGATGCATTTGCATACGCTTCAAAACGTCCGGGATCCAGCTGTTTCTTTGTTGAGCCTGAAATCTGGGAGGTTTTGGATATTGGAATGCAGCCTCTGAAAGAAAAAGGAACAGAAATGCTTCCAGAAATTCATGAGAATTATAAAATTCAGCTGAAAATGGCTGATAAGGGGTATTGGGTCTATGATTTTGCTCTTCCCATGTTACTCTTGCATGGTTTAAAGTCAGGAAGAACAGATCGGCTGATCCACTGGTTAAATATCTGTCCACGAAAACAGTTTACTACCCTTGATACACATGACGGCATCGGTGTTGTTGATGTTGTGGATCTTTTAACTGACGATGAAATTGATTTCGTAAGAGAAGATGTTGATGATATCACAAAAGAAGCTCAGCAATATATCAAGCTTCCCAGCATGATTAAAACATCTGGAAAAAAAGCTCAGCGATATCAGCTTGGCTGTACTTATTATTCTGCACTTCGCTGTGATGATGACGCATACCTTCTCTCCCGTATCGTTCAATTCTATGCCCCTGGAATTCCTCAGGTCTACTATGTAGGACTCCTTGCCGGAGAAAATGATATTGAAAACCTGAAGCAGAACAACGATCCGAGAAATATCAACCGTCACACATATACACCCGATGAAATTGCAGAAGCTGTCAAAAAGCCTATGCTCAAACGTATGTATGACATTATGCGTTTCCGCAATGAATATCCTGCTTTTGACGGTGATATTACAGTTGGTGAAAATCATAATGACGGTAAATTACTTATCAGCTGGCAAAACGGTTCTTATAAGACAACGCTTTATGCCGATTTTACAACAAAGAAATACACGATTACTTATCTTGATGAACATGGAAAAGAATGTACATTATAAGGTGGAAAGGAATTTGTCATGTCTATATTAAATTATAATTTTGAAAGCCAGTACTTAAATAATAATCATGAAATTACAGTTATTTTGCCTGATAAAAAAAGGGAGGTATCTCCTGAAGACTTCTATCGTAGCGGAAAAAAATATAAAGTTCTATGGCTTTTACATGGAACCTACGGAGACCACAGTGATTGGGTTCGTAAGACAAATATTGAACTGTATGCTGCTGAAAAAAATTTAATCGTGGTTATGCCATCTGCTTTAAATTCTAACTACTCCAACTGGAACAATTGTATGATGGGAATTCAGATGTATGATTATCTTACAAAAGAATTGATGCCTTTAATCTACGGCTGGTTTCCTGCATCCGATAAAAGAGAAGATAATTTTATCGCCGGTCTTTCCATGGGTGGTAGAGGAACCATAAAATTTGCCGTAAATTATCCTGAAAAATTTGCAGCCGCTGCAGTCCTCTCTGCCGCTCCGGTTAAATTTGAAGGATTCCGTGAAGGTCACGAAGATTTTACCCTGAATCTTTCAAGCCCACGTGTAAAAACTACAATCGAAAATGCCGGAGGGTTAGATGCATATATTCATTCGGAAGAAAATGTATGGGCTATCATTGATCAGCTTGCTCCAACCGGAAAACTGCCTCGCCTGATGTTTGCCTGTGGCGAAGATGATACTATGATTTATGGGAACCTGATGAAATTCAAAGAACATTGCGAAGAAATAGGTCTGAACGATGTAAAATGGTATACACTTCCAGGTTACAAACATGAATGGCGTTTCTGGGATAAAGCTATTCAGGAAGCTCTTACTTTCTTTGGACTGGATGGGGAAAATGGCGGAAATCCATTTTAATTGACTGAATTTGACAAATGAAAACCTGCCATACTAAGAAACAGAATTCTTAAATATGGCAGGTTTTTTACTGAAACCGTAAGGTACTTTCACGTTTTATTAAATTGACAGGGAGTACCAATCTCTGAGGTGCTATTTTTCCTTCAATCTTTTTGATAAGCATATCAACTGCACATTCTCCCATCTCTCGTATTGGCTGAAAAATTGTACTTAACTGCATCCACTCGGATATTTCAAATCCATCAAAACCTACAATCGGAATTTTATGATAAAGATTTGTCGCATATGCACGCTCACAGGTGAAAATCTGAGCCGCTATCATATCCCCCATGCAAAACACACCATCTATTTCCGGATTTTTTTCCATATATTCATAAAATGTGTTCTCCAATACTTTTTTACCCATAGAATCATTCTCTATCATACAAAAATTAGCTGTTATCCCATGTTTACTGCACTCATTACAAAAACCTTCTATACGCTTTGTACCCGGCAGATAATCCGGTACCTGCGATCCCAGAATCACTGGATTCTTACTTCCGGCGGCAATCAATTCGTTTGCTGCCAGACATCCTCCATAATAATCATCTGCCATAACAGATGGAATTCCCTCTATTTCCCTTTCTATACTGACAACCGGAAACTCATAATCTTTCAAAAAGGATGCATCCCCAAATCGACTGCACACTAAAATCCCATCCACCTTATTCGCCTGCAATATGGAAAACATTTCCTGTTCCCGCTCCTGATGCTCTCCTGATTTACATAACATAAGTTTATATCCATGTGCATGGCAATATTCTTCCACTGCATCTGTCAGTCTACTGAAAAAAGCATAATCTATAAATGGCAATACCAATCCAATAATATTGCTCTTTTTCTGCTGAAGAGCTCTCGCCACTGCATTCGGCTGATATCGCAGTTCTTCCATTGCTTTATGAATTTTCTTTGTTGTTTTTTCGCTGACCACTTCAGGATTATTCATCATCCTTGATACCGTTGCTACCGATACTCCTGCACGTTCAGCCACATCAATAATAGTTGCCATGTTATTTCACCTACATTCTTACAGTTTCTTTTCTATCATAAATTATAAAGAACCAGACAAGAAAATGTCCAGTTCTTTTTTATAAATACATATTTATATATCTCTAGGCATGAACAGCTTCATAAACCAAATCCCGGATTACCGGATGTATATCCGAATAAACTTTCGGAAATCCCACGATATGCTGTGCATAAAAAATACTGATATGATTTATGGGATCAATTACAACATAAGCCCCCGCTGCACCGTCCCACCCAAATTCACCAACAGGTGATTTTGATTTTGATGCATCTGTCAGAACTCTTACACCCAATCCATACCCATATCCGATTTTTCCAGTCATAGAAAAATCATTTTGCATAATTCCAGTTGTATAACTTGTCATAAACAGTCGTATCATATCTTCTCCAAGAATTCTAACACCGTTTGCTCCAACACCACCATTACACAATGCATCTGCGAAAAGACTGTACGCATCCACTGTACCAGCCAGCCCGGCTCCACCGCTTTCATAATTGTCCGTAATTTTAAATCCGTCGCTTAGTGTTCCATCATCTGGTTTGATTACATCCGAATCAAATTCACCCATATACAAAGCACAAATTCTCTTCTCCAGTTCCTTATCCCAATGGAAATACATATCTTTGATGCCAAGAGGTTCAAAAATATAGGTTTGAAGATAATCGGAAAATTTCATTCCGGAAACAACCTCTATAACTGCTGCAAGAACATCATGCCCAAGGCTGTAGGACCAATGCGTTGCCGGTTCATAAATCAATGGCATTTTTGCCATTTGTGCCACTACTTCCCTTGTACTGGCTTTATTTCCGCTTTTCTCTTTTATTTCCATCAACTCTTTTGCACCTGTATCATAAGACAGTCCAGCAGTCATTGTCATCAAATCAATGATACGAATCTCATTGTGTGCCAGATGACATGGTTCCCCCGTCTGTGGCCAGTGAATTGGAAATACAAAATCAAATTTATCTGCCACAAATAATTGTCCAAATTCCGGAAGGTATTTCACAAGACGATCATATAGACCAAGCTGTCCTTTTTCAACAAGTTGTAATACCGCAGTCATTGTAAACAGCTTTGTTGCCGAAAAGAGCCGAAACATATTTTCTTTTCTCAATGGTGTCTTTTTTTCATAATCCGAATATCCTGTTATTTTACGATAGATTACTTCATGATCTTTCGTAACTATGCAATCATTTGCAGGAATCCCGTATTTTTTCTCCAAAGAATCCAGATATTCTGTCAGTTTTTCAAAATTCATATAATTCTCACCCCTGTTTATTTTTCTGATGTGAAATCATCCAGTCTAAAATTCCTTTCTCATTGTGTATCACAAGAATCCAGCTGTTATGATTTTCTGCATCCAATTCTTTTGCTGTAAGATCTTCTGTTGTCCCAATCCCATACTTGGCAAGTTCTTCCGGTGTAAATAATGTATATTTTACATCCTTTCTTCCTTCCTGCCATAACTTACTGCATGCATTCAGAATATGTGCATGTCTTCCGTGTTGATGATCCATATAAGCTGTCGCAATCCATACCGGAACTTCCGGAAGATTTAAAAGATTTGCATAACTTTCTCCATTCATACTCGGACAAATAGGAACAGCCGCCGCAAAAAGATCCGGTGCCACAGAAAGTGTCTGAAGCACTCCACCGCCTCCCATACTCATTCCAATCAAATAAACACGATTTTTATCTACCTTACCGTCTTCAATAAGTCTACGAATAATATCTGTCACTCTTCCAACATAATCTCTGTTCCAACCCCGCTCTCCTTTCAACGAAAATGGAGTAATCCCCATATCTACATCAAATGGATTACCTCTTTTTTTCATCACCTCAAACATCTCATACATTCCAAGATTTCCAGATGGTGCCTGCGGAGCCATTATGTACATATCAGACCATCTTTCTGCCAGGCGAAGCGCTCCGATTGTTCCGGTAAGCTGGAGTTGATTATCTTCGCCACATTCTCCACCTCCATGCAAAAACAATACTAAAGGTCTTGACCCCATACATTCCGGTTCATACATCCGGTAATTTACACCATTTTCCTGATAAGCTTTAAAATGATCTGTATCTTTAACCCATATGTTCTCCAGATTTTCCTTTGTAAAGGATAGTTCCCATCCTGCAATTTTACCTGTTACAGAAAAATCGTAACGAAAAACAAACGGATCCAATATAAGTTCTATCTCCCATTCTTCTTCTGATTCTCTGATTTCCAAAGATGTGATTCCTTTTGACAATATCTTTCCCGTAAGATCTTTATAATTCTTCTTAATCACAAAATCAGATGCCTTAACCTGACTTAATTCTTCTTGATTTATTCCTGTCACTGAAATCAGAAAAGAGTCCACTATCTGCCCATAATCTCCGATATGTGTCTTTGCTGTAATTTTTTCTATTCTTCCCATATATGTTTTCTCTCCCTACAATAAATTCTCATAGTTATCCGGTACAGCCTGATTTCTAAACAAATCTTTTATCAAATCCACCATATTCGCCGACAAATCTGTATAGTGATCCGTCACATAAACCATTCCATCACAAGATGAAAGCTGCAAATTACAAATATATTGCGCAAACCATTCTACCGACACTAAGAGTTCTGTTCCCCGCCACAGTGCCTCACAATACATACTTCTAACCGTATCATCTATTACACAGCCGATACTGCCTCGTGCAAACTGAAGCCTTCTCCCATCCTTCAGTATTAACACTACAACTGCCCCATTCTCACTTACTTCAAATTTTGCTTCCACTACTTCTGCCAGGAAGGAAAGTGGAACACACAGATAACTTCCTCTTACTTTTTCAGCACCCTGAAGTCCATGATATTTAAGCTTATTCCACTGCACAGCTTTTTCTTTCATGGTAACAACTTTATTTCCAATCCATGCTTTGTCAAATCCATCTGCAACAGCAAATGCAAATGTATCGCCTTTTCTTGGCAAAATTGTTTCTGTTTGTGTAATACTTCCATCCTCTTCTCTTCTAATTCCCGAAAACATATAATCCCAGTATAAAAAGGCCTCATCTAACGTCTGGCCATGATCTCTGTTTTTGATATCCAGATACACCAGATCAGCTTTCTTTCCCTTATAGAAAGCGAAGTTATTCTCACCAACGATGCGAATCTCCGGAACTACCTCACATTCATTGATTCTCATCCAGTAAATACGGTTCATTTTGTTTACATAGAACTCATCATAACTTTTTCCCGGCGGAAGACCATTCTTTTCTGGTCTTGATTGCCAGATTGCCATATGCCCCGCTTTATTCTTAATCTTTCCATTTTCATCAAAAAGCATAAACGGTTCGCACGGACCACCTGAACCTGCCGCACCTGCCAGAATTTGTCCATAATTTCTCGCAAACTGCCCTGTCATAATATTTCCCATGGACATTCCCTGCATAAAAATTCTGCCCTTATCAATGTTATATTTTTTCTGCATTCTCTCAATTAAGGCCTGTATCATCTTAATATCATGGTTATCATCCATATTTTCCGGCGGAAGTACAATTGGCAAATCTGGGGCTTCCTCCTGCTTAAAGGTTTCAAACACACCTTCTACTGCCCACATCCTCTTTTCATGAGCATTGGGAAACAAACAAATGAATCCCTCACGTTCCGCCACAAGCGTCCATGATGTATAAATTGCATGCCCCCAACCAGTCATCAGCCCTCCATGCAGCCCGATAGCAAGTGGAACCGGTTTAGATGAATCATAACTTTCCGGTACATACTCGTACCATTCATCCTCTACATCATCTGCCACCACTCCGTGAAATTCCTGCAAACGTTCCGGATATACAATCGAATTATTTCCATTTTCATTTACTACAACATCCGTTGTTTTTATTTTTTCCGGCAAATACTCTCTGTTTGCATCGTCAGGAGTACCCGGAAGTATTTTTATCTGTTTTCCCATAAGAATCTCCTTTCTCTTTTTATGATTTTTCTAGTCCAACGGCACAATACCCGGATCATCACAAAGCAGATCCCGAATCAAATCAGCCATAAACTGCCCCAGCTCTGCAAAGTGATCTGTAATATAGACAACTCCATTGCATACAGTTGCTGTCAGATTCATCACAAATCTTGCAAACCATTCAATAGAAACACAAAGTTCACCTTCCCGATATAATGCTTCACAATACATAGCACGCATATCATTATTCAACACACAACCGATACTTCCCTCTGCAAATTGTGCTGTTCTTCCATCTTTCATAATCAATGTCACATCACGTCCATTTTCTCTGCTTTCGCATTTCGCTCCAAATGCCTCTGCAAGGAAAGAAAGCGGAACACATATATATTCACCGCGTACTTTTGTCCCTCCATTCAGTCCATGATATTTTAATTTCTGCCATTTGATGGCTTTTGCTCTCATCTCTATTTTTTCGTTATTAAGCAATGCCTTTGAACATCCATCCGCAACAGCAATATTAAATGCATCTCCCTTTCTTGGTATACGTGAACCCATATCTTCTAATGTTCCATCCGCTTTTCTGCGATATCCTGAGAAAAGATAGTCCCAGACAAGAACAGCCTCATCGAAGGCATTTCCATGATCTCTATTACGAATATCCGTATAAACCATGTCTGCTTTCTCTCCTTTGTAGAAAGCCATGTTGTCTTCCCCTATAATGCTGATCTCCGGATCTTTTATACATCCATTCACTTTCATCCAATATAAACGACTATACTTATATGTAGTAGCTTCACTGTATTTGCACCATGGCGGAAGTCCATTCAGTTCCGGCTTTGTTTCCCAGACAGGAAGCGCACCTGCTTTATTGATCACATTCCAGTCCTTATCATAAAACAGTTCCAAATTCACAATCGATCCACCTGCACCGGAACCACTTGCAAGAATATTCCCAAAGTATTTTTCAAACTGTGTTGTGAACATACTTCCATTTGACATTCCCTGCATAAAAATACGTTCTTCATCAATATTGTATTTTTCTTTCATTTTCCCAATCAGTGCAAACACAAACGCAATATCGTGATTTTCTTCTTTGGTCGGATTCGCATAATTCATTCGAAGTTCCCTAGGTCCATTAAGATTGGCCTCTATCTCGGATTCTGTTGCCTCTAAAGTCCACATTCTTTTGCTGTGTGCACTTGGAAAAACAATAATCACATTGTCTCTGTCTGCTATCATTGTCCATGAGGTATAAACAGCCTGTCCCCACCCTGTCATCAATCCGCCGTGCATGGACAGAATCATTGGTGTCTTTTTCGACGGATCATAACCTTCGGGGATATATTCATACCAGATGTCTTCCTCTCCATCTACAAGAACTTCTTTGAATTCTTTTAATCTTTCCGGATATGGCTGTGAATTATTTCCATTCTCATTTACTACAATATCCGAACCCTTTATTTTTTCCGGAAGATATTCCCGGTTGTCATCGTCCGGTGTTCCCGGTCTGACTCTCATAATTCTTTCCATTCTACTTTTCTCCAATCGTTACATCATTTTTTCATAATTATCCGGTATAGCTGCATCACTTAAAATATCTCTGAGCAAATCTGCCATGTTCACCGACAGCTCACTGAAATGATCCGTAATATATATAACATCATCGCAGGATGAAACTTGAAGATTATATACATATTTTGCAAACCACTCCATAGGAATATATAATTCACCTTCCCTGTGAAGTGCCTCACAATACATTGCTGTAAGTTCCTGATCTACAATACATCCTATACTTCCCCTTGCAAACTGCATAACACGTCCATCTTTTAACATGAGTACTGCTGTCAGTGTATCCTCAGCATATTCACATACTCCGTCAAACACTTTCGCTACAAAAGAAAGTGGTACACAGGTATAAGTTCCTCTTACTTTTTCTCCTCCATCCAGTCCATGATACTTTAATTTGTCCCATTTAATTGCCTTACCTTGCATTTTTACAACTTTATTGTTTACCCATGCAAGACTTCTGTCTGCTGCCAATGCAATAGAAAAAGCATCTCCTTTTCTCTCCTTCACAGAACCAATATTTACAATTGTTCCATCACTTTCTCTTCGCAATCCAGAGAAAAAGTAATCCCAGATTAATGCAGCGTCATCAAAACTTTGTCCATGATCTCTGTTCTTAATATCAAGATATACAAGATCTGCTTTTTCCCCTTTATAAAAAGCAAGATTATTCTCTCCCTTAATACTGATCTCCGGAATCGCAGCACATTCATTGATGCGCATCCAATACAGTCTGTTGTACTTATTTACCTTAAGAGCTTCCTCTTTTTCCGGAGGAATATCATTCAATTCCGGACGTGACTGCCAAATTGCCAGATGTCCCGCTCTGTTTTTAATCTTTTCATTTTCATCAAACAGCAGTGATAAAAACGATGCACAACCTGAACCTGCTGCTCCGGCAAGAATATTTCCAAAATTTCTTGCAAACAAAGAAGTCATCATATTTCCCATTGACATTCCCTGCATAAAAATGCGTCCGTCATCAATGTTGTATTTTTCTTTCATTCTTTCTATAAGACCAAGTGCCAATTTTATATCATGATTTTCATCCACGTTATCCGGCGATGCTTTGACTCCCTGGGGAGTTTGTGTATTCGTATCCGGTCCCGGTGCATTTGGATCCGATTCCCATTTTCCCCATTCTACCTGCCATACTCTGTTTTCACTGGCATTGGGAAAAACTACAATAAAACCATCCCTATCCGATGCCATAGTCCATGAGGTATATATAGCCTGTCCCCATCCAGTCATCATTCCTCCATGCATGGAAAACACAAGCGGTGTTTTCTTTAAAGGATCGTAACTTTCCGGAACATATTCATACCATTCATCTTCTATTCCATCTGCAATTACCCCATGATACTCTTTCAGTCTCTCCGGATAAGGCTGTGAATTGTTTCCATTTTCATTTACCACAACATCGGAACCTTTAATTTTCTCAGGAAGATAATCTCTATTATCATCATCCGGCATCCCCGGTCTCAAAAACATTTTTCCCATCTTTTTCTCCTTACTCTGCATCTCTCTGGAATGTATCCTTGATATTCAACCAATCCAGGAATTTTTTCACATGGCGGTTACAGTACTCCCAATTATGAGCACCATGGTCAATTATCCTCTCAAACTCCACACCCAACTTTTCATAAATATCCATGAATTCTACATTATCCTCATAATGTGTATCTTCCACTCCTGTTGCCATGTAACCTCTTGGAAATTTCTTTCCTGCAGCTTTTTGTTTCTTTATCATATATACAACATCATCTTCCGTATCCTTTACATTCGCTTTATCCCCAAATGCAGAGGCAAGCATGTAGAAGCTGTCCGTGTTATCTTCTTTCTCCGGAAGAATATCCGGTACATTCTTGATTCCGGAAAACAATCCAAATGCTGCAAATTTCTCCGGATCCCGCAGCATCCATTTTAGTGTTCCATAACCTCCCATAGAAAATCCTGCAATATAGTTTTTCTTTGGATCATCTGATAAAGGGAACAAATGTCTGACAACATTCGGAGTCTCAATTGACAACTGCGTGAAATACTTGAAATCACCATGCTTCGTATCCATGTATCCTGAACAATACGTTCCACTGCACACTACCGCAATACCAGCTTCGGCCGCATATAATTCCAACGCCGTGTATCTTTGCCAATCCGTATAATCGAACCCACCTCCGGACTGGAGCCACAATACCGGATATTTATATCCCTTAGGTCTGTCTGCCAGCGAATGCCCCCACGTATTCTCAGGAATAATCACATTCACTCCCACCTTCATCCGAAGTGCTTCTGAATAATAATAAAGTCTGAAATTTGCCATTTTTCTTCCTCCTCTATTTTCCGCACAACCAGGCTACCGCATTTTTCATTGTTGACATACATGAAAAATCTGCCTCTGTCTCATCCGTCTCTATGTAAACCGCTCTGTCTTTTAACAGATTGGACAGTGCAACTGCTTCATCCCTATATACAGAACCTTTAGCACCAGTAATGTAGAATTTCCCTCCACTACATTTCTTTGCCAATGAAAAAACATCATTTTCACTTTCTTTTATCTGATCAATATTACCAAAAACCGCTTTCAGTGACTCTTCATTATGACAAACCACAGTCTCTCCCGTTTTTGCTCTTTTACAAATTTTATCCATATCATAGATTCCGTCCATAGCAATACATGCAGAAAATATTTCAGGATGTTCCAACGCTGCTTTTACTGCTCCATACGCACCTGTCCCGACTCCACCAATCCAATTATCTTCTGACTTATCAGAGATAGGAAGATTATTTCTGCAAATTCCAGGGAATTCTTTTGCCATAAATTCTTCATATTTTGGTCCATACTTCATGTTGGTACATAAGCAATGCTGTACATCTGCCGCAATCACAAAAATCCCATTAGAAACAGCACATTTTTCTGCAGGTGTTGTCAGCCAATCCATGGATGTTCCTCCATCACTGTGAAACAGCCACAGTACCGGATATTTTTTATTCATCCCTTCCTCATCTAACTGAAGTTTATCCATCTCGGGTAAAAATACTTTCGCACTAAAAGAACCACATAAAATTGTGGATAATGCATTCATCTCAATTACTGCCATATATCTTCCTCCTTTTCTTATTTCACTATAACATTTTCGTTTTATTTTGTCAAACGTTTACATTTAGTTTTTTACTTCAAACTATTGACTTTTATTGGTATTACCTCTAATATAATCCATATAATTTGTTGTTATATGACATTTATAGTCAATTATATACTTGTAAAATATTAATCGTTTATCAAGGAGTTTTTATGAAAAATAAAGGTAAAAGCTATTCCATGCAGGCTGTCTTAACCCGGAATTTGTCAATTCTCATTATCACGGCTCTTATCAGTTTGCTGATCTTCGGTATTTTTTCTTACCAGACCGGATTGCAGCAGATAAAAGCAAGCAACGCTGCTTCATTAAACGTTTATGCCACAACACTTCAAACGGAAATGTCAAAACTGGAAGACTTCACCAGGAAAATGTGCTATAATGACACTGCTTATCAGCTTCTCAGCACAAATCATTACACGGATTCAGAAAAAATCGTATACGAAAATAATCTGAGAAAAATGTTACAAAGTGAAGTATCTCCTTACAGCGGACTTCTTGTTTTCAGTGATACCGCTGCTACTTCTATGTATGAGTACGGTTCTTTCTTTCCGGCCAAATATGCCAAACACTGCTATGAGCTGAAGGAAGAACTGAAAAAATACTATACTGGATCTTCTCCTTCTCTTCTTGAAAACTGGCAGACTTATTCAAATGAATATTTTTCTGTTATTATGTATACCTGTCAGTATAATGGACTTTATCTGTGCTCGCTCATTGATATGAATTTTTTTGCATTGGAAGAATATGCATCCATTGATAGTGCACTTCATATTTGTTTTTTTAACGATGAGCAGATTCTGTCCAACCAGTCCGAAATGGATCAACTTCATGTTACACATGAGGATCTGGTGGAAAATAAAAACGATTCTGTCTTTAATTTCAAAGCTATTAACAGTCTGCTTCTGGACAATACATCCGTATCCATAGCATGTTGTATGTCTGTTAATTATTTTAATTCTTATTTTAGAATTGCCTTGCTGTGTATTTTATTTATGCTGATCATATTTATCATTCTATCCGTTATCATGTTTCTGTCTTTCCGGGATACTCTTTCCTATCCCGTTACTCAAATTATTTCTGCTACAGAATCCATCGGACAAAATGATATTTCTGCATTTGTGCAAAGCAACCACAGTAATATAATAGAATTCCAAAAGATTAACAAAGCACTGTCGCATTTGATTGAACAGAAAGTGGAACTGGAGAAGCAAAATCAACTGGAGAAATTTGAAAAAAATCATGCCATGCTGCAGTATTTTCAACTCCAGACGCGCTCGCATTTTTTTATTAACTGTTTAAAAAGCCTTTATAATATGCTGCAGCTTCAGGAATACGAAAAGATGCAGCGTATGATTTTAGCCTTTTCCAACCATCTTCGCTATATCTTTCATGATAATTTGAAAGTTGTACCGTTAAAATACGAATTAGACGAAGTAAATGATTACTACAATATTATCCTTTTAGATCGCTCCAAACCTATTTTGCTTCTGCAGAAAGTAGATGACACCCTCTCGGATTTTCCGGTTCCGCCTTTATTAATTCAGACATTTTTGGAAAATTCAATTAAATATAATACACAATCCAGCAAACTTCTTTGCTTTTCTATACAGATTAAAAAAATACAACTGGATAATGGTCCGTTTGTTCTTTTTAAATTAACAGACAACGGTATTGGATATGATGAGAGTATGCTGGAAAAACTGAACTGTGAGGAAAGTGATTTATACGAGAATTATCATGTTGGAATTACAAACCTTAAAAAAAGAATTCAACTTATTTATAAATCTGATTTTCAGCTCACATTTTATAATGAACCGACAGGAGGGGCTTGTACTTTAATATACCTGCCATTATTAGAGGAGGAAGTATGACTGTATTAATTGTTGATGATCAAATAAATGTAATAAACGGATTGTTAAACGGTGTACATTATGATGAACTTAATATCGACACCGTACTTACTGCCACAAGTGCAGAGGAAGCCAAAAATCTGATTACAGATAATCATATTGATATACTTATGTCTGATGTGGAAATGCCAGGCGAAAACGGACTTCAATTGTTAAAATGGGTCTCTGATAATTATCCGGATATTGTTCGGATTCTTCTTACTTCCCATGCTGATTTTTCTTACGCCCAGGAGAGTATTCGGCTGGGATGTTTCGAATATGTTGTTCAACCGGCTCCCTATCAGATTATAGAAGAATCCCTTATGCGGGCAATTGCAAAAGTTCATACGGAAAAAGAAAAAAAACAATATTATAATAATGGTATATTTTATACTGCACACAAACAGGAATTAAATGACCGTACCATCTTAAACCTTTTTTCCAAAAATCCGACGAACAGACAACAGGCTAAAACATTACTGAATCAAATGGGCTATCCATTAACTGATGAATCATCTGTTGTACTGATATCCATTGATATTTATCCATTGAAAGATTCCTCGGATTCTTCTTTGGCAGATCTTGTAATGCGTCGCCAGATTTCAGACAGTTTAAAATTCTGTCAGATAGATACGCCTGTTTATAATTTAATCACACTAAATATATACAAAAAATTCGTTGTCATTCTGTTTGCTAAT
>SFGF01000076.1 GCA_004556655.1 Lachnospiraceae bacterium
AAAGTCAGGGCAAAAAGAATTGCATTTACCACAAAGGGAACAAGGTTTGCGTTTTCCCAGGGAGCAGTTTGTACAGAGTCCCCTGACGTTACAGTCCCGTCTATGAATGCAGGCATTGTAAGATCGTCCATAACCGCCGGTTTTCCGAAACACCATATGATTTTTTATTTCTCTTGAGACAGAAGTGCAGTTTTTTCCAATCGTTGCAGCGATTGATTTGAATGATGCCTGTTCTGACAGCATCTGGGATATTTTTATACGGTCATTTAATGTTAAATGTTTTGAACTCATGATTATAATCCTCCTATAATGCTTCCCAGACATAACAAGAAGATTATAATAGTTTTTCTGCCAAAGTAAATGCAACATAATGTATTGCCAAAGTAAACGCAACAGATGTCGGAAATAGGGGGTGCATTTACTTTGACAATTTACATCTGTAGGGATTCCGCAGGGAGAAAAGCCCGGAATGGTTGACATTTCTGCATATTTCCTTTATAATACAGTGATTGTTATGAGGAGGAGTGCAGTCGATACGGGTATACAAATTAGTAATTTTTGGTATTCCTGCAAAGTCTGCGTAATATCTATGAGTGAAGGACATAATTTTACGCGTACAAAATAGATAGTAAGGTTTAAAAGTGTTTTAGAAAGGAATTGAGTAAGTAATGGAAGCAAAGAAAAACATACTGACATATGCCGGGCTGAAGAAACTGGAAGATGAACTGCATGAACTGAAAGTTGTAAAAAGAAAAGAAGTTGCAGGAAAGATCAAAGAAGCAAGAGAACAGGGAGACTTGTCTGAAAATGCTGAGTATGACGCAGCAAAGGACGAGCAGAGAGATATCGAAGCACGTATCGAAGAGATTGAGAAGATCCTCAAGAATGCAGAAGTTGTAGTAGAAGATGAAGTAGATGACGGAACCATCAGCGTTGGATGTAAAGTAAAGGTTCTGGATATGGAATATGATGAGGAGATGGATTTCCAGTTGGTAGGTTCTACAGAAGCAAACAGCCTTCAGGGTAAAATCTCCAATGAATCTCCGGTTGGTAAAGCCCTGATCGGAGCAAAACAGGGTCAGGTAGTAGATGTGGAACTGGCTGACGGAGAGATTATGCAGTATAAGGTACTGAAAATAGAGAGAAATATTTAATATAAAATAAGAGGGAGTGAAGAATCGTGGCAGGACAGCAGAAGCAGGAACAGGATATCAACCAGTTATTGAAAGTGCGCCGTGAAAAACTGGCAGAACTTCAGGCAAACGGCAATGATCCGTTTCAGATTACAAAGTACGATGTTACCAATCACAGTTTAGAGTTGAAAGAAAATTTTGAGGACTACGAAGGCAAGTCAGTTACTGTGGCAGGACGTATGATGTCCAAACGTGTAATGGGAAAAGCGTCTTTCTGTAATGTACAGGATCTGAAGGGAAATATTCAGTCTTATGTGGCGAGAGACAGCATCGGAGAAGAATCCTACAAAGCATTTAAGAAAATGGACATCGGTGATATCGTAGGAATCAAGGGTGAAGTATTTAAAACCAAAACAGGTGAGATTTCTATTCATGCATCGGAAGTGACCCTGTTGTCCAAGAGTCTTCAGGTACTTCCTGAAAAATTCCATGGACTGACCAATACAGACCTGCGTTATCGTCAGAGATATGTGGATCTGATCATGAATCCGGAAGTAAAAGATACCTTTATTAAACGCTCCAAAATCATCAGCACTATCCGTAAATATCTGGATGGTCAGGGATTCATGGAGGTAGAGACACCGATGCTGGTATCCAATGCCGGCGGTGCTTCCGCAAGACCGTTTATCACCCATTCCAATGCGCTGGATGAAGATTTCAAACTGCGTATTTCTTTGGAGCTTTATTTGAAGAGATTGATTGTTGGCGGTATGGAACGTGTATATGAAATCGGACGTGTATTCCGTAATGAAGGCGTGGATACCCGTCACAATCCGGAATTTACTCTGATGGAGTTGTATCAGGCTTACACAGATTATCACGGCATGATGGATCTGACAGAGAACATGTACCGTTATGTAGCACAGGAAGTTTTGGGGACTACAAAGATTACTTACAATGGTATCGAGATGGATCTCGGAAAACCATTTGAGAGAATTACCATGCTGGATGCGGTTAAGAAGTATTCCGGTGTGGACTTCAACGAGATCCACACGCTGGAAGAGGCAAGAGCTGCTGCAAAAGAGCATCATGTTGAATATGAAGAGAGACATAAAAAAGGCGATATCCTGAACCTGTTCTTCGAAGAGTTTGTTGAGGAACATCTGATTCAGCCGACCTTCGTTATGGATCATCCGATTGAGATTTCTCCGCTTACCAAGAAAAAACCGGAGAATCCGGAATATGTAGAGCGTTTCGAGTTCTTCATGAACGGCTGGGAGATGGCAAACGCTTACTCTGAGCTGAATGATCCGATCGATCAGAGAGAAAGATTCAAAGCCCAGGAAGAACAGCTGGCGATGGGCGATGAAGAAGCCAATACCACAGATGAAGACTTCCTGAACGCATTGGAGATTGGTATGCCTCCGACAGGCGGTATCGGATTTGGAATCGACAGAATGTGTATGTTGCTGACAGATTCCGCTGCGATTCGCGACGTTTTGGCCTTCCCCACCATGAAATCTCTGGATTCCGACAAGAAAGCAGCCAAAGCTGTAAAACCGGCTGAAACACCAGTTGAAACTGCTGCACCGGCAGTGGAAAAAGAAGTAATCGACTTCTCTAAAGTAAAGATTGAGCCGTTATTCGAAGAGATGGTTGACTTTGAAACATTCAGCAAATCTGATTTCAGAGCTGTGAAGATCAAAGACTGCACAGCTGTTCCGAAGAGCAAAAAACTGTTGCAGTTTACACTGGATGACGGAACAGGTACAGACCGTACCATCTTAAGCGGAATTCATGAATATTATGAGCCGGAAGAACTGATCGGAAAGACAGCAATTGCTATCGTAAACCTTCCACCTCGTGCCATGATGGGAATTGATTCCTGCGGAATGCTGATTTCAGCAGTACATGAGGAAGAGGGAGTGGAAAAACTTCACCTTCTGATGGTAGACGAACATATACCGGCTGGGGCAAAGCTCTACTAAAACAGGATGTACTTCATTTGATGAATAAAGCTAAGGGGACAGGTTTTGCGACTCATTTACGAGTGAGTTGCGGAACCTGTCCCCTTGGCTTACCAAAAAAGTTTTATATTATCGAAAAAAGTCGCTTAAAAAAGTTGATAGTTTCGTACAAAACTCCGTTGAAAAAATTTTGTTGCCGACTATACTATAAGTCAGACAGGTTAAGGAAATGAAAACGATATGTTGAAAAGAAAGATTGAATAGAGTCTGACTAAATGGAAGAATACCATAAATTAAATGATGGAAGTTAATAACTATAAGAATTTGCTCAAATGATAAGGGTATTAATCTATGGTAGATGAAAATATTTTAAAGCTATGGGTATTATTGAATCATTTGGAACGGGTATTGGTGAGGCAAAAAGAGCGTTGGAAGAAAATGGCTCTCCGACTTTGTATTATAAAACCTTTGATATTACAGACAATGTTACTTCAGTCGTGATTCCAGTAAATGAGGAGTACATGGAAATAAAGGACGATACAAAACCCAAGAAAAAAATTGGGATTGAGAGTGAAACCCAAGAAATTAAGCAAATAATTTTGAATTCGAATTATTCTTCTAGTACAAAACGTAAATTGATCCAAATATTTGAACAGCTTGGTACAGAAATATTGGGGAATTCCAAGATTGTAGAAGTGTTAGGGTGTTCTGAAACTACTGCTACATCATACATCAAAAAGATGCGTGACGAATTGCATATTATACATGCGGTAGAAGGAAGTGGAAAAGGGAAATATGTTTTTCGTCAGTAACAAATTCTGATGCTTCAAAATGAAGTTAATCTTGTACCGTATATGATTGAGCGTGCATGGGAGAAGGGGATGAAGGTTGTCATGAATTCCTCTCTCTATGATGAGGCTGTGAGTGCATGTGATTTTTCCAAAATTTCCATGTTTCTGATCAATGAAGTGGAAGGAACTCAGATGACGGGAGAAACGGATCTGGAAAGGATATTGGAAAAATTGCGCAGGGATTACCCAAAAGCAAAGATAGTGCTGACCCTTGGGGAAAAAGGCTCTGTTTATCAGGAGGGAGAAAAACAGTATCGTCAGGGTGTTTTTCCGGTGAAAACAATCGATACTACAGCAGCAGGAGATACTTTTACCGGATATTTCATTTCTTCTGTGATTGATGGCTTATCCGTTGGCTATTGGGGAGGATTCCGGTCAGGAAACCATAGGATAAGTGGGAATTATCCTTAGTTCCTGGAACGAGTGAATGCCGATTCGGCGGTAGGTTTTCCTGGACAGACTGATCAGGTGAAACGTCTTTTGAAAATATACATAGGCGCAGAGAAACGGTTATGATGAAATCTGGAGTTCTAAATAATGAATGGTGGTGTAGAAAATGAGTGTAAAGGAATATCATAAACTTGTCCGGGATAAGATTCCGGAAATTATAGAGGCATCGGGAAAGGTGTGTAAGACAGAAATTCTTTCGGATGAGGATTATCTGAAGATGCTGGATGCCAAACTGGATGAAGAATTAGCGGAGTATCATCAGGACCAGAGTCTGGAAGAACTGGCAGATCTTTTGGAGGTTCTTTTTACGGCAGCAGTTGCCAGAGGATATACAATTACAGAATTGGAAAGAACACGTGCTAAGAAAGCCCAAGAATGTGGTGGATTTGAAAAAAAGATATTGCTGAAGGAAGTGGCGGATCCCATTGATCCGAACCGCCCGACAGTAAAGTTATCACTTGTTATAGAAGCGATTGAAATGGCTGGTGATGAAAGTACTGCATATTACGATGTGGAAAAGCAGGAATTGATTTGGTATATAGAAGATTTTGGATATCAGCAGGATGAGGACGACGAAGTAATAGAAGAGATGATTGAGGAAGGGTGGAGAACCAGATTTTTCAAACTTCCGGACAAGTTTGATATCAATGAATATCGTTTTATGGAAAATTTTATTTATGACCAAATTCCAGCAGGTGGTGTACGTGATCAGTTTGAATCTGCAATCAGAGGTCGTGGTGCATTCCGGAGATTCCGTAATCTGGCAGAGCGTCTGGGTGTCATAGATGAATGGTATGACTATAAAGAAAAGGAACAGAAAAAACTTGCAATTGAATGGTGTGAAGAGAATGGATTCAATTATAAGTGATGTGAAAAAGGAGATTTTATAATCATTATTTTCTATAGACCTCGCATCGGTATCTCACCAGACCCTAAATTGACTACATACCAAAAGTTGAGAAAGAACTTTTTGATTTGCTCCTGAGGTTGAAATTTTTAATTAAAAGTGTTATACTTTAATTTCACGATTCTTTTTTGTATATAGTCTTTTTTACTATTCCATATTGTAACTTTCGGTTTTGAATCATGCATTCCCATGACGACAGAGGTGTCGAATCGGCATTGCCAGAGAATGCGCAGCAAGAAACTTGGCTGATACAACGAAGGGGGAATGGCATATGACAACATATAGCTTCCCTGTGATTCAGGGAGAAAAGACAGGAAAAAGATTGAGAGATATGCGAAAAGGAAGAGGCATTAAGGTGGCTACTGTTTGTGCATATATGGGTGGTATATCCGAACAGGCTGTCTACAAGTGGGAGCGTGGAGCATGTCTCCCTACAATCGATAATCTGCTGGCACTCAGTCATTTGTACCAAGTACGAATGGAAGATTTGCTGGTGTATGAAGAGGCCGAAATGGTCTCTTATTATTTTATACAAAAAAACTGTTCCAAAATTCATCTGCAGTCAGCAGTAAACTTCAGAACAGTATATGATTATGCATGTACAGCTGCATAACGGGGACTGTTTAACACTCGAAGCATATGATCCATGGGAGTAATGTTGCCGTCCGCCATGAGATGGATGCAATCAAGTATCTCTTCGGAAAATTTACATATATGAAAACGAGACGCGATGTGGTGATTTTAAATAATTCGATTAAGTTCTATTCTGAGTATTATTTTAGTAAAATCCTTTCTCTGTACCACTTCAACGTGGATCACCTCCAATCAGAACGGTTCTGATGCCGGTTGACCTGTGCCTTCATGGCTGGATGTTGTATCCTAAAGAGGAATTACATATTATATGGCGCTCATAGAGATGGTTCTTATTGCTACGGGAGTAGAAGAAGTTCTGGTATCTTTTGTGGGGAGAAAAATATGGAAAAGGCAGTATCCTTTATTTATTCCTGAAAACAAAGATGAACAATAAAAAGAAATTTGATAGAGGAGAGGTTCATATGAAAGAGAGAGTCAAAATCAAAGGATGGATGAAATGTCCATACAAAATCAAAGATGATAAATATATAGAAGTACCAGAAATCTGGTATTCACCGGATCAACAGTATGCAGTGCTGGAATTGTTCAAAAAGGAAGTTTATGTGGCTGTGAAAGTTGATAAGATAGATGAAAATGGGCTTATCTGCAGCTATGTGGATCGTTATGAAGATTGGGACTGTTGTGGAGATTTGAAATCATATTCTGTTGAATGGTGGTTAAAATATGGGTTTGCGAAGCTTCATTGTTCTGCAATGGAGAGTGGTTTTGATGGTACGGTAAAGAGATTTTATTTTGATAAAAAGCTTTATTTAAAAAAATGCCGTGAAGAAAATTGGTTTTTATTGGGAGATATTCATGGTGATTCTAGTCCAATAGAGTATTTTTATCATCAAAATAAGGAACGTCTGCAATTGGATGAATGTCGTAATAATATGATTTTATTGGGTGACGTAGGAGCAAATATTTCCATAACAGGGGAGAGAGACAGGCATTTTAAGGAAAAATTATCGAAATTTCCGTTTACCTATATCTGCCTGCGAGGTAATCATGAAGCGAGAGTTACGGATGTAATTCAGAAATACCCGGAGAAATGGAAACGAATAAACAAATATGGTGGGACAATATATGTGGAAAAAGAATTTCCACATATGGAATATCTTGAGGATATACCGGCAGTATATAAATTTGGCGGATATAAAACTTTGTCATTGCCGGGGGCATACAGCGTTGATAAAGAATATCGTCTCAAGCATGGCTGGCCCTGGTTTTCCAACGAGCAGTTAAGTGAAGAGGAGATGCAGCATGGACGTAAGCTGATCAAAGAGCAGAATCCCTTTGAGCTTGTTATATCCCATACCTGTCCGATCGCATTCGAACCAAGAGATTTATTCCTGTCCAATATTGAGCAGAGTCAGGTTGATAAGACTATGGAAAAGTACCTGGAGGAAATTGAAGAAACGATAGAATATAAGCGCTGGGCCTGGGGGCATTTTCATGCAGATCGATTATACCCATGGGATGGAGAGAAAGAAAAACTTATGCTGCTAAATGAGAAAATTGTGGATTTGAAAAAATTTATGAAAATGAAAAAGACAGATTATTGGGCTGATATTCTGGCATAGCATGCAGCTGTGAAGTCAAATTTGGGAAATATCATGTGCGGCAGTTTAAAAAAGAGACTTCTGATTTTAAACTGCCGTTCAATAATATATGGAAATACCAAATCTGTCCGGGAAGAGAAACCGATATTCTATACTGGGGTATCTGTTTTTGATTCATGTTTAATGAGCAGAAAGATTACAAGATACATAATCAATACAAAAAGGACAAAGAACAATGTGGACTTTGCTGTTCCACTCATACAGCAGGTATCATAGACTCCGTGCAAAAATACAGCGGAAAGATATCCCAGGATAAGATTAATTTTGCAGCTAAACCCTTTACCACGGTTATCACATAGCTTTGCTCGACCGTAGAACAGTCCCATAACAACGGAAAAACCCATATGACCCGGAATAGACAGAAACGCCCGCGGCAGTGCTACAGAAAGCCCATAGCTGAATACATATTTTATGTTCTCAAAAGCAGCAAATCCAAGAGAGACAAATACGGCATAAATGATACCGTCAAATCGGTAATTAAAGTTATAGTCATTCCATGTCCGACGGTATAAAAAGAAAAATTTTGTACCTTCTTCTACGGCGGCAACAACCAAAAAAGCCAGAAGAATGATATATTTGGGGTTATCCGGTTCAACCAAAATGTTCAGAATGGATTCTCCCAACATTTCGAGAACGATGGATACCAGAGCAGCCAGTACTCCCCGAAGCACCAGGCTTCCTAGTAAAGTGGGAGGTTCTTTCTCGATCGTGTCTTGTTTATATATGTATTTCATTAAAAAGAATGCCGGAAGAACAGCGGCAAGCACATAAATTAAAATCAGATAGTATACCGGTGCTAAAAAGAACATAATGACAGCCTCCTTATCTTATCATGGGTTAAAAAATTATTATTCATGCTCATGTTCCTGTTCATGCTTGTGTTTGCGTTCCTGAATCTGATGATGCAGTTCGGCCATTGACATATTACGGCATTCTTCAGTGGTAACATTGTTGTCATATTCTGACAGGATAAGATATGCTTTATATTTTCCGAATGACATACCACATTCGTGAGCTTTGGCGATTGATGTTACATCTGCCGTATAGCCCCTGCCCTGGTGATTTTGGCAGCTGGCGCAGTTTTCAATAGCATTTAAAATGGTATTTGCTTTTTCAGGATCGTTGGCAGCTACCGTAAAAGTTAACATGGAATTCTCTGTCAGGTAGGGCTGCAGGGCTTCACTTTCTACAAGAGTATCAATAGCATTCTGATAGGATTCCCCCTTGACTTTAACACAATTCAGAATGGATTCCCCATCTTCGTTATAGGCAGTAGCGGATACAACTCTGTCGAAGCGGTTCAGCGCCAGCTCAAGAGACGGATTTACATCGATACTGACATAAGAAACCGGTATTTTTATTGTATAGTAGCCACCAGCACCAAGAATAAGCACGAATATTGCCAGGAATACAGCGGCAGCATTTCTCCACACAAAGCGTGTCGGATGTGGATGGCGTTTTTCACGCTGTGTCTGCAAAAACTGCATGGTAGAAGATTTTATTTCTTCCGATGCTTGGATCTGATCAAATGCATCGTGGATTTTATTTGTCAAATTCGTCACCTCCTAATTTTTCTTTCAGTATGGAACGGCCTCTCGATAAAAGAGAATAGATTGTGTTTTCTTTCGATTTCATAATAGCGGCAATTTCAGCTGCTGAGTAGCCTTCGTAATAATAGAGATATATCACATCTTTATATTTTGCAGGAAGAGACAAAATTGCCTCCAATACCTCTCTGTGATCCGGATCTATATGGGCTGCCTCTTCGGTCAGTGTTTCCAATGGGACGGTTTTATGTCTGAACAGAGACTTCAAAAAATCTTTACAAGCATTGATCGTTACCCGGATAAACCATGCTTTTTCATGATCAGCATTCATAAAAGTTCCGTCATAAAGTAAATATTTTAAAAACACATTCTGAAAGACATCTTCCGTGTCTTCAATACTCTTCAAATGATAGAGACAGATATGCCGGATCATGTCAGAATAGAGTGCAATAGCACGGTTCGTTTCTTGTTCGCTTCGCACTTTTATACCACCTCCCATGATTTTATTATAGTGCTTTGATTTCTTTTTGTCATCCGGCAAAACAATTCTGTTGTTTTGTGCTTTCACATATAGAACGACAGTCCGATCAGAAACCTTGCATGAAATTTCATTTTTTCTATAAAAACATAACCGGTACAGTGTCGGGAGCTTGTTGAAATCTCATGCTTAAAATGGTATGATTTCAAAGAAATCACAAAAGTTATATATTACATGAGGATAAGGTATGAATTCACCGGATAAAAAAACAAAACTGTATCGAATGGGCTGTATCGCCTTTTTCTTTAGTGGCATCTGTGCGATGAGCAGCGGCGTGATCGTAAGTCAGCTGCAGGAGTATTATGGATTTGCCTATGGAGTGACGGGAACATTGCTGTCACTTATGAATATTGGAAATCTGGTGGCGGGTTTTGCATCTGCCATTTTACCATCAAAGCTTGGTACCAGAGCGACGGTGCTGATACTGACGAGCGGTTATGCACTGGGATATCTTTTTATGACATTGGGAAATTACATGTGGCTGTTTATGCTGGCATTTTTACTGCTTGGCTTTGCAAAAGGCAATACGATCAATAACTGCACGGTACTTGTGGGAAATAATGCAGACGACCGAACAAAAGGTATGAATGTTATGCATGCGAGCTATGCGTGTGGTGCACTTTTAGGTCCGATTCTGATTGCTATTGCACTGTTCGCTGGAAAGTTTGCCCCGATGTATGCACTTGCAGGTGCGGGTATTGCACTCTGGCTTGTTTTTATAGCTGTCAAATTTCCCGGAAGAAGTGCAGTACAAAAGGACGGAAAAAAGGGAAAGACGGATTGGAGCTTTTTAAAGGAAAAGAAATTCTGGCTGATTACAGGACTTATTTTCTGTCAGAATGCAGCAGAGACCAGTGTGACCGGCTGGATGGTTACCTACTATAAAGGAAATGGTATTTTATCGGGTACACTGGCCAATTATACGTTGACGATCATGTGGGGAGCAACCTTAATTACCAGACTGCTGATTGCCTTTGTTTTTCCGATCAAAGATCGTTTTAAAGCACTGGCAATTATGGGCGCTGGCTGCGTTATTTTGTATGCCGGTCTGATTTTTTCCAATACCGGCTGGATGGCGATCCTGATGCTGTTTGCATTTTCATTTGCGATGGCAGGTGTGAATCCGACAGGTGTGGCAGGTGCAGGAAATATGCTGAACGCTGCAAGTATGGGGATTATGTTGCCTGCGGCGGGACTCGGCGCAATCCTGATGCCATGGATTATCGGTCTCGTGGCAGAGGGCGTGAGCCTGCGGGCAGGAATGCTTTGTAATATCGTACCGTGTGTGGGGATTTTGGTGTTTAGCATACTTTGCAGAAGGATGGAAGACTGATGGAGCACTTACGCTGCGTAGTGGAAAGAATTACATATCAGAATACGGAAAACGGATACACCGTACTTAAGTGCGCCGTGAAAAATTACAATGACTTGGTGACCGTTGTAGGGATCCTGCCGGATACCCATGTGGGTTCTGTTTTGTCGTTGGATGGTTTCTGGAAAATGGATGCCAGATACGGAAAGCGGTTTTCTGTAGAAAAGTTTGAGGAGACGCTCCCGGCAACCGTTTATGGAATTGAAAAATATCTGGGTTCCGGTCTGATTAAAGGAGTCGGTCCGAAGTTCGCAAAGCGGATCGTGGAAAAGTTCGGAAAAGATACACTGGATGTCATCGAGGAAAATCCGGATTCCCTGATTGAAGTAGAAGGTATTGGAAAAGTCCGTGTGGAACGGATCAAAAACAGCTGGAAGGAACAAAAAGAAATTAAAAATATTATGCTGTTTCTTCAGAGTAACGAAGTGAGTACATCTCATGCTACGAAGATTTTCAAAACCTATGGCAGTGAAAGTATCCAGATTGTCAAAGAAAATCCATATCGTCTGGCGGATGATATCTGGGGAATTGGATTTAAGACTGCAGATGTCATTGCGGGGAAGATGGGGATTGAAAAAGGAAAATTTGTAAGACTTCGAAGTGGGATTCTCTACACGCTGAACAAGTTATCGGAAAGCGGGCATTGTTATGCTGTCCGGGAGCAGTTGATCAAAAAGGCGATTGAACTTTTGGATGTGGATGCACCGGAACTGGAGATTACACTGGATGAGATGATCCGCACCGGTGATGTTGTCAAAGAAGAGGAGGCTATTTATCTGCCGCCTTTTTATTTCTCCGAAACAGGATGTGCGAAGCGTATGATCCGGCTTCTGGAGGCAGGAAGAAAAGTCAAGGTAGATCCGGATAAAATCGTGCAAAAAGTTGTCAGCCAGTCAGATATTTCCTATGATGAGATTCAGTTGGAGGCAGTACGGACAGCGATTTCTTCGAAAGTAATGGTACTGACCGGTGGACCCGGTACCGGAAAGACTACAACAACGATGGGTATTATTACTGCCTATCGGTTGGCGGGATGCAGGATTCTGCTGGCTGCCCCCACGGGAAGAGCAGCGAAAAGAATGTCTGAGGCAACCGGGATGGAAGCAAAGACGATACACCGCCTGCTGGAATTTAAACCGCCGGAGGGCTATCAGAAGAATGAAGAAAAACCACTGGAAGGGGATGTTTTGATTCTGGACGAATGCTCCATGGTGGATGTAATGCTTATGTATAATCTGCTGAAGGCAATTCCGGAGCACATGTCCCTGATTCTGGTTGGCGATACCGACCAGCTTCCCAGTGTGGGTGCCGGAAATGTCCTGAAAGATATTATAGATTCCGGGCGGATTCCTGTGGTGCGTCTTACCAGAATCTTTCGTCAGGCGCAGGGAAGTCGAATCATCATGAATGCTCATAGAATCAATAAAGGGGAAGCTATAGACATGCGTGGCGGGAAAGACGCCGATTTCTTCTTTGCCGGGAAGGCGACCAATGAAGAAGTTGTGGATACACTGGTGAGATATTGCACACAAAATCTTCCCAGATATTATCACGTGGATGCGTTTAAAGATATTCAGGTACTGACACCTATGCAAAAGGGTATTTGTGGCGCGGCAAATCTGAATCAGCTGTTGCAGGAGGCCATGAATCCTACGAAGATTTTCCTTCACAGAGGAGGCACTCAGTATCGGCTTCATGATAAGGTCATGCAGATCCGTAATGATTATGAGAAGGAAGTTTTTAATGGTGACATAGGTACGGTAACAAAAGTGGACATGGAAGAACGGGAACTAACGGTGGATTTTGATGGCAGAGATGTGATTTATGATGTGACAGAACTGGATGAACTGGTGCTGGCTTATGCGGTCACAATCCACAAAGCGCAGGGAAGCGAATATCCCATTGTGGTCATGCCATTTACCATGAGCCATTTTGTCATGCTGCAGCGAAATCTCCTTTATACCGGGGTGACGAGAGCAAAAAAGATTCTGGTGCTGATCGGAGAAAAGAAAGCTGTTTACTATGCCATCAAAAATGAAACGACTACAGAGAGAAATACAAAGCTGGCGGATCGATTAAAAATCGGAAGTCAGGAGTTGCAGTCGATGGAATCAGACTCGAGAAAGATGTCAGTGGTTTCTGCAGTTCCGACAGTGTATGAAGAAAATTTGTGGAGACGACTGTCACAGTCAAAATTCCGGAGCAGTTTTTTGTTAAAATCCAATGACCGTTATTATGTGTCAGACAAAGGAATGGATACTATTCACAGTCATGCACGGGATTTTGTACAGAAACGACTGGCACCGGCCCATCCCCCTAATGACGGAAAACAAACACCTATGCGTGGACATCCGGTCTTTGTGGCACAGCACGCCACGGCTACCTGCTGCAGAGGATGCCTGGAAAAATGGCATCATATCCCCCGTGGACGG
The DNA here is from genome assembly GCA_004556655.1 of Lachnospiraceae bacterium. Taxonomy (GTDB): domain Bacteria; phylum Bacillota; class Clostridia; order Lachnospirales; family Lachnospiraceae; genus Oliverpabstia. The sequence continues at coordinate 13,453 of SFGF01000076.1, forward strand.
GAAATGACAGAGAGAGAGCAGGAGTATGTGGTGAATATCATTATGGAATGGATTGACCGCCAGATGAAGATGTGAATGTGGATTCAAAACACGATAATAGAAAGGAAATATTCGTTGAATAATTTTGAGATTGAGATTAAACTTCCGGTTGAACAGTTGGAAGGAATAAAAGAAAAGCTATTATGGATGGGATTTCATAAAGAAGCCACTATCAGAGAGTGTGATATGTATTATAACAGCGAGTATCATGATGTGAAAAAACTGGGAGAGGCACTTCGGATTCGAAAGAGTATAGACATATCCAGTGGCCGGATACAGGCACAGATCAATTTTAAAGGGAAGAAAATCGATCAGGTATCCATGTCCCGGCAGGAATATGAAACGGAGGTGGAAAATCCGGAGTGCATGGAGCAGATTTTGATCGCCTTGGGATTCTCACCGGTTGCCGGGGTTGAAAAAACAAGATGCTATATGAAACGAAATGAGATGACGGCATGCCTGGATCAGGTTGACAGATTAGGGAATTTCCTGGAACTGGAAGTCATTGCATCGGAAGAGTCCCAAAGAGAAGAATACTTATATGCAATGGAACAGTTGTTGAAAGAATTGGGGCTTTCTATGGAAGATACGGTACAATCATCCTATTTAAGTATGTTGATGGAGGAGAAAAAATGATTCTTGTTACGGGAGCAAATGGATTTGTTGGACATAAAATTTTGGAGATGCGTAAGGATGCGATTGCATCTCCGTCACTACGTGGTGGAACTCAGGAGGATATAAAGCGTATGATTGATGCAAGCGATGCAGATGTCATTATACATACAGCTGCTATTTCTGATATAGGAACATGTCAGGCAGATCCCCAGGCTTCCTATTTTGCAAACGTGCAGATTCCGGTCTATTTGGCAAAAGCATCGAAGGACAGGAAGTTAATATGCTTTAGTTCAGACCAGGTTTATAGCGGATGTGACGAAGAGGGTCCCTATTCGGAAGACACAGTAAAACCGGGAAACATTTATGCAGAGCATAAGCTGGAAATGGAGCAAAGAGTGTTAGATATTCTTCCCAATGCAGTTATGCTGCGCGCTGAATGGATGTACGATTATTATTTGCAAAGATCGAATTATTTCATGAGTATAATTGATGCAAAAGAGTCAGTCTCATTTAGTTCAAGACAATATAGAGGCGTTACCTATTTAAAAGAAGTGGCTGAGAATATGGAAAAAGTTACTGCTTTACCTGGTGGTGCATATAATTTTGGAAGTGAAACAACAAAATCCATGTATGAGATTACTAGGGAATTTATTGAGTTGCTTGGTAAAAAACTGAAAGTGGAAGATACTCAGGCAAGACATAATTTATGGATGAACTGTGACAAAGCTAGAAAGTATGGTGTGGAGTTTAGCGATGTTACAGATGGATTAGCTAAATGTGCTAAGGATTATAAGATGACACAGGGTTGTTTCATGAAGAATAATTGATAATAATAAATACTGCATTTTTACGAGGGATAGGGAAGCTATACATATTTTCCATATCCCTCGACTTTTT
>SFGF01000010.1 GCA_004556655.1 Lachnospiraceae bacterium
ACAAGAATTAGAACATACCTAGGTTCACTTAAATACACGCCAGATGAAATGGAGCATCCTATTCGGGAGTTGTCTGGTGGACAAAAGGCGAAAGTGCTTCTTTTGAGGATGAGTTTAAGTGGTGCGAATGTTCTTATTCTGGATGAGCCTACAAGAAATTTTTCACCATTATCCGGCCCGGTAATAAGAAAAATGCTCCGAGAATTTCCAGGGGCTGTCATTAGCATTTCTCACGATAGAAAGTACATTGAAGAGGTGTGTGATAAAATATATCAGCTAAATCCTAATGGATTACAGTTAATTAGTGAGTGATAAAAAAGATGAAAGACTGACAACTTCCAGTTTGACGATTTCATATTTGTTGATTATATAGTGTGAATTATCGTTGCTATTTTCTTAATATAGAGCGTATATAGACATACCAAAACGAGGAGGTATTTCAATATGCTTTATGTGAGAATAGCAAACGAGGACGGAACTATTTCATTTCATCCGCTTAGAGAAAACAACATCTATGTTCACTGCGAGACTTGTGGCAGCATGGTCCCAGTCGATGATCCCATCAACTTCATAGCGGACATGGCCGACATGGGAATTATCATGGATGATGCTTTCAATCGATGTGAAAAATGTTCAGAAGAACATTTTGCCTGGGAAGAGGAATACTCAGTTCTGAAAGGTAAAAATAATTCGCACAAAATGTGCTGATTTCATGTGGATTCCCAAAGGATAGTGTAAAATATAAGAAAAACTTTTTCGCAGAGGAATCCACATGAGCAGAGAACGAGATCGAATCACTAAGAAAAGGGAGCAGAACCCGGTTATTGAGTGCAATAAAGTTCAGAAAAGATTTTATCCGGAGCTATTTTCAAAGTTTGCAAAGGTAAAGGATCCAAGACACAGCAGTTACATTGACTATAGCAGTAAGGTGATGCTGGGAACGGTGTATTATAAAGGGATTGCAGGGATTTCCAGCATGCAGGGGATGACCAGGGAATTTAATAATGATGCGGTTGCAAAAAATCTATACCATTTCATGGGCAGTAATCCAAAGGAATACCTTCCACATGGAGTAACGGTGAATGAATTTCTGGAAAGACTTGATCCGTCAGAATTAGAAGAAATCCAGTCCGATATAGTATACCGGATGATCCGCAGAAAGACATTTGATGAAGCAAAAGTGCTTGGGAAATGGCTTGTTCTGATCGATGGTTCCGAATTGGACGAGGGAAATACGCAGAAGAATGAACAGTATTTAAGCCGATGCTATAACAAGGGAAAAGAAAATGAATTTATAAAATATCACCGGAGCGTACTGGAAGCAAAGATTTACTTTGGAAACAACCTGGTATGCAGCATAGCAACGGAAGCCATTGAGAATCCTGCAGATTATAATGAAAAAAAGCAGAACGAGGAAGAAATCAAACAGGATTGCGAAAGAAAAGCATTTGTAAGGATTGCGGCAAAGATCAAGAAACATTTTCCCAGGCTGCCGCTGTGTATCGTTGCGGATGGGCTTTATGTAAGTGAAACCGTATTAAAGATCTGCCAGGAAAATGGGTGGGAATATATCATCCGGTATAAGGAAGGCTGTGCACCTACGATTGAACAGGAATACCAGGCCATTCCGGAAAAGAACCAGACAGGGAATGCCGAATACGTGAATGGAGTCCTGTTCGGAGACAGGGAAGTAAACGTTCTGAAGTACAGAGAAACTAAAGTAAAAAAAGGGGAATCCGTCACAACAGAGTTTGCATGGATCACAAGTATGGGGATTACCAATAAAAATGCGGAGAAACTGGCCAGAGCAGGACGGTGCAGATGGAAAATAGAGAATCAGGGCTTCAACCGTCAAAAGTATTGGCAGGGAAATATAGAGCATGCATGCAGCTGGAATGAAAGAGCGCAGAAGAACCATTACTTAATGGAACAGATATCGGATTTCATGAAACAGCTCTATGAGTACTTTTATTTGAAGAAAAACGAGATAAAAAAGACACAAAAAAATATATCTTCTGAATTGTTAGCAAGCTTTGGACGGCAACTAACAGAAGCAGAAGATATATCAGTTCAACTGAATAAATCAGTCAGCAACTGAGTTAATTGTAGCAAAGAAGGTGATGCCTGCCAAGAGGAAAATGCAAAAAATATGAACAAAATTTATCCCACAGGAGTTTCTGTAATCAATTGATGTGGATAACCCATTCAAAAATAGAGAGAATGGTGAAAAAAAGCATTTTTATAATATCGGCAGGCTAAAAGATATATTTACCTTTCAATGCTGAGGAATACTGCGAAAGCTTGACAAGTGAATTATAATAAGAAGAAAGAGATATTGACCCTGGCGCGTTGATATCTCTTTTTTCGTGAAAGAAAAGACTATGCTGCAACCCTCCATAAAACGAAGAGTAGCCTAATCCAATGCCCGGATGGAGGGGGTGCATTTCTCGTATTCAGGGGGTGCAAAAGGGGGTGCAACCGTTGGATTGTATCAAAATGGTAGCCGCCATGAATCCCTGTCCCTGTGGATATTTTCCTGACCGGAACCGCTGCTGTTGTTCAACAGGAGAAATCAGCAGGTATTTGAATCGGATCAGTCAGCCACTTCTTGACCGAATGGATCTTTGTGCAGAAACCACTACTCCTACCTATGGAGAATTTCGAAATAAAACTAGGGAGAAGATATGGACAACTTCAGAGATGCGTGCACAAGTGATTGCTTCTCAAAAAATTCAGCAGGAAAGGTATAGAAAAGAAAAGTTTCAATTTAACGGCGAAATCCCGTCGGATAAAATTGAGAAATACTGTGTTACGGAATCTGATGCAGAAAAGCTTTTAAAACATGCTTTTTCCAGTTTGGAATTGACAGGGAGAGGCTGCAGCCGAATCCTGAGAGTTGCGCGGACAGCAGCAGATCTAACCGGAAGCGATATTATCAAAGAAGAACATATGGCAGAAGCGATAGGCTATCGTGCACTGGACAAGCAATACTGGAAATTTAATCTGTAAAGGTTTAGTGAAATGGAGATTTGAGAGCTAAATAAAAAGGAGAGAACATATGCTGGAAAAAGAGGATAATAAAATCAAAATATACCAAAAGAACCAAAAGGAATATCCACAGAGACTAAGAATACTTGGAGATATGCCGGATAAACTATATGTGACAGGGCAGATGCCCAAAGATGATATCCCTTCGCTGGCAATTGTGGGTGCCAGAAACTGCAGTTGTTATGGAAAAAATATGGCATATGAATATGCCAGGGTTTTGGCTGCGATGGGAATTCAGATCATAAGCGGATTGGCCCGGGGTGTGGATGCGGCAGCTCATGCGGGAGCACTGGCGGGTAAAGGGAAAACGTATGGAATTTTAGGATGCGGGATAGATATCTGTTATCCGGCTTCCAGTCGAAAATTGTATGAGAACATGAAAATGCAGGGAGGTATTATTTCGGAACTGGATCCGGGAACACCTCCTATGGCTTATCATTTTCCGAGAAGAAACCGAATAATCAGCGGGCTTGCTGATGGAGTACTGATCATAGAAGCAAAAGAAAAAAGTGGATCTTTGATTACGGCTGATCTGGCTCTGGAACAGGGAAAAACAGTATTTGCCTTGCCAGGAAGGGCGGGAGATTTGTTGAGTGAAGGATGTAATCGTCTGATTTATCAGGGAGCGATACCCGCATGGAAACCGGAAATCATTTTGGAAGAGATGAAATGGGAGGTTAAAACATGTGTCAGGAAGACAAAACAAAAAGAAAATAAAGGATTAGGACTTGCAAGTGAAGATGATTTGGTGTATAGTTGTCTGGATTTGAACCCTAAATCGGTTTCCCTGATTCAGGAGGAAACCGGATTGGCGCCGACCATTCTGATGAGCAGTCTGCTGCGTCTTACAATGGAAGGTCTGGCAAAGGAAATATGGAAAAATCACTATATCAGATGTGGGGAGGCAAACATTGGCGAAGTATCTTGTGATCGTAGAATCACCGGCAAAGGTTAAGACAGTAAAAAAATTCCTCGGCAGTAATTATGAGGTAGCGGCATCAAACGGACATGTACGCGATTTGCCGAAAAGCCAGATGGGGATAGATATTGAAAATGATTATGAACCAAAATATATAACGATTCGCGGAAAGGGAGAACTGCTTGCAGGGCTTCGCAAAGCTGCGAAAAAAGCAGATAAAGTTTATCTGGCAACTGACCCTGACCGTGAAGGAGAGGCAATTTCCTGGCATCTTTCAAAAGCTTTAAATCTGGATGAGAAAAAGATGCGAAGAATCACCTTCAATGAAATTACGAAAAGCGCAGTAAAAGAATCCATCAAGCATGCCCGTGATATTGATATGAATCTGGTAAATGAACAACAGGCACGCAGAATGCTGGATCGTATGGTAGGATACCGTATTAGCCCGCTTTTGTGGCAGAAGATAAAAAGAGGCTTGAGCGCGGGGCGAGTGCAATCAGTAGCACTTCGTATTATTGGGGATCGGGAAGACGAAATTAATGCATTTATTCCTGAAGAATACTGGACTTTAGATGCAATTTTTAATATTCCCGGAGAGAAAAAACCCCTGACCGCTAAATTTTACGGAAAAGAAAAACAGAAAATAAATATTTCTTCCAAAGAAGAGCTGGATAGAATTTTGAAAGAACTGGAAGGAGCATCCTATATGATCAAGGATGTGAAAAAGGGAGAGCGCTCGAAAAAGGCACCATTGCCTTTTACTACCAGTACATTGCAGCAGGAGGCAGCAAAAGTTCTGAATTTTTCTACGCAAAAGACGATGCGGCTGGCACAGCAGCTCTATGAAGGCGTGGATGTGAAAGGACAGGGGACAGTAGGTTTGATTTCCTATCTGCGTACGGATTCTACCAGAATTTCAGAAGAAGCAGATGCAATGGCACGAGAATTTGTTGTTTCTCATTATGGAGAACAATATACAGCTGAGTCTGAAAACAGAAAAAAAGAAAAGAAAAATGTACAGGATGCTCATGAAGCAATCCGCCCTACGGATGTAAATCGTATGCCGGCGCTGATAAAGGAATCTCTTTCCAGAGATCAGCTCCGTTTGTATCAGCTAATATGGAAACGTTTTGTTGCCAGCAGAATGAAGCCTGCTGTTTATGAGACAACATCTGTGAAAATCAAAGGCGGAGAATATCTTTTCACAGTTGCAGCATCCAAACTGGTTTTTGATGGTTTTATGTCCGTGTATGTGCAGGAAGAAGAAGAGAAAGAGCAAAATAATACTCTGGTGAGAGGAATTGATGAGGATACCAAACTGGAATTCTCTTCTTTCGAAAGTCAGCAGCATTTTACACAGCCGCCTGCACACTATACCGAGGCATCACTGGTAAAGATGCTGGAGGAACTGGGCATCGGAAGACCAAGTACGTATGCACCAACGATTACCACGATTCTGGCAAGAAGGTATGTGGTGAAAGAACAAAAGAATTTATATATGACTGAATTGGGCGAAGTAGTAAATCAGATGATGAAAAAAGCTTTTCCCAGCATCGTGGATGTAAATTTTACAGCTACACTGGAAGACCTGCTGGATAAAGTGGGTGACGGAACGGTGGACTGGAAAGTGGTCGTCCGTAATTTCTATCCGGATCTGGATCAGGCTGTGAAAGACGCTGAGAAAGAACTGGATCAGGTGAAACTGGAAGATGAAGTGACGGATGTCATCTGTGAAAACTGCGGAAGAAATATGGTCATAAAATATGGACCACACGGAAGATTTCTGGCTTGTCCGGGATTTCCGGAGTGCCGTAACACAAAACCATATCTGGAACGGATCGGGGTTAAATGTCCGAAATGTGGAAAAGATGTGGTTTTGAAAAAAACGAAAAAAGGACGTAAATATTATGGATGTGAGGATAATCCGGAATGTGATTTTATGTCCTGGCAAAGACCGTTGGACGAGAAATGTCCGAAATGCGGCGGTTATATGTTAGAAAAAGGAAATAAAAAAGTATGTGCGGATGAGCACTGCGGTTATGTTGCTGCAAAATAGAGTTTGTTTTAGGTCCCGGGCGAAAAGTCCGGGACATTTTATATCATAGGAAAGTCCTCTGCATCGGTGATTAAAGTGTGCTTGCCCACTTTGTTTCTACTGAATAAATATTCAGAAAACATCCAAAAAATGGGAAAATAGTATTGATATTCGGCAAAGTGCATGATACAATACCAATATATATGAATGAAAAAATAATTTAGAAAGGAGTAGAAGATGAGCGTACAGTTATTGGATAAAACCAGGAAAATCAACAAGTTGTTACACAATAACAGTTCAACGAAAGTAGTATTTAATGACATTTGTAAAGTTATGATGGAGACACTTGATTCAAATATTCTGGTAATCAGTAAAAAGGGAAAAGTCCTTGGTGTCAGCCTCTGTCCCGGCGTTGAGGAGATCACGGAGTTGATTGAAGATAAGGTTGGAAGCCACGTAGATCCTCTGTTGAATGACAGATTTTTGAGCGTTTTATCTACCAAGGAGAATGTAAATCTTCAGACCCTCGGGTTTGAGGGAGAAAACATTGAGCAATACCGTGCAATCATCAATCCAATTGATATCGCAGGAGAACGTCTGGGAACAGTATTTATGTATCGGAATTCCGATCAGTATGATATTGAAGATATCATTGTCAGCGAATATGGAACAACTGTCGTAGGACTTGAGATGATGCGATCTGTAAATGAAGAGAATGCTGAAGAAGCAAGAAAGGTTCAGGTCGTTAAGTCGGCATTCAGTACTCTTTCTTTCTCTGAATTAGAAGCAATTATTCATATTTTTGACGAACTGGATGGAGATGAAGGAATCCTGGTGGCAAGTAAAATTGCAGACAGAGTGGGAATTACCCGTTCTGTGATTGTTAATGCTCTTCGTAAGTTTGAGAGTGCAGGGGTAATTGAGTCCAGATCCAGCGGAATGAAAGGAACCTATATCAAAGTTTTAAATGAAGTGATTTTCGATGAACTGGAAGAATTAAAGAACAGAAAAAATCTGAAAAATTATGAAAAGAATTAAGTGGTTTTAAAATTATCAGGTAATACAAAAGAAAAGATATCGCGCAAAAGCGGTATCTTTTTTATTCAGCACATACTAAAAAATATAAAAAGTGAGATAACGGGAGAAATAATGAGCAAATACAAGATATAGTGGGAAAATGAGAGAAAAATCGGTAAAAAATGATGTTGCTAAATAACACCAAAATCACTAATATATGACTATCGGTAGCACTCAATGAAAGTGAGTGCTAATAAATCAAGAGTTTTCATTATATAAGGAGGCAATAGATATGAAATTAGTACCATTAGGAGACAGAGTTGTATTAAAACAGATGGTTGCAGAAGAAACTACAAAATCCGGTATTGTACTTCCGGGGCAGGCACAGGAAAAACCTCAGCAGGCTGAAGTTATCGCAGTTGGACCTGGCGGAGTGGTAGATGGCAAAGAAGTTAAAATGGAAGTTGCAGTTGGAGATCAGGTGATCTATTCCAAGTATGCAGGAACAGAAGTAAAACTTGATGGAGAAGAGTATATTATAGTAAAACAGAATGATATTCTGGCAGTTGTAAAATAAAAATCACGAAATATTTGAATAATAGATAATCAGGAGGAATGATAATCATGGCTAAAGAAATTAAGTTCGGTGCAGATGCAAGAGCAGCACTGGAAAAAGGTGTAAATCAGCTGGCTGATACAGTAAGAGTAACATTGGGACCAAAAGGAAGAAATGTTGTACTGGCAAAACCTTATGGTGCTCCGTTGATCACAAATGATGGTGTTACCATCGCAAAAGAAATTGAACTGGAAGATGGATTTGAAAATATGGGAGCACAGCTGATTCGTGAAGTTGCTTCCAAGACAAATGATGTTGCAGGTGATGGTACTACCACAGCAACTGTACTGGCACAGGCAATGGTTAATGAAGGAATGAAAAACCTGGCAGCAGGAGCAAATCCCATCGTTCTGAGAAAAGGTATGAAGAAAGCAACAGATAAAGCAGTTGAATTGATTGCAGCTATGAGCAAACAGGTTGAAGGAAAAGATCAGATTGCAAGAGTTGCAGCAGTATCTTCAGGAGATGAAGAAGTTGGTCAGCTGGTTGCAGATGCAATGGAAAAAGTATCTAAAGACGGTGTAATCACCATTGAAGAGTCCAAAACCATGAAAACAGAACTGGATCTGGTAGAAGGTATGCAGTTCGACCGTGGATATATTTCCGCATATATGGCAACAGACACAGAGAAGATGGAAGCAGTGCTGGATAATCCTTATATCCTGATTACAGATAAAAAGATTTCCAATATTCAGGAAATTCTGCCGCTTCTGGAACAGATTGTACAGTCTGGTTCAAAACTGCTGATCATTGCAGAAGATATTGAAGGTGAAGCACTGACAACTTTGATTGTTAACAAACTGAGAGGAACCTTCTCTGTTGCAGCCGTAAAAGCTCCGGGATATGGTGACAGAAGAAAAGAAATGCTTCGCGATATCGCAATACTGACAGGTGGACAGGTGATTTCTGATGAGCTTGGTCTGGACTTGAAAGAAGCTACTCTGGATCAGCTGGGACGTGCAAAATCCGTAAAAGTACAGAAAGAAAATACAGTAATCGTTGACGGAGAAGGATCTAAAGAAGAAATCAATGCAAGAATCAGTCAGATCAGAAGCCAGATTGAAGAGACAACATCTGAATTTGATCGCGAAAAACTTCAGGAGAGACTGGCTAAGCTGGCAGGCGGTGTTGCAGTAATCCGTGTAGGCGCAGCAACAGAGACTGAGATGAAAGAAGCTAAACTGCGTATGGAAGATGCTCTGGCAGCTACAAAAGCAGCAGTAGAAGAGGGAATTATCGCAGGCGGCGGATCTGCTTATGTTCATGTAACAAAAGAGCTGCAGAGTCTGGTAGATACTTTGGAAGGTGATGAAAAAACAGGTGCAAAGATTATTATGAAAGCTCTGGAAGCTCCACTGTACCATATTGCAGCAAACGCAGGATTGGAAGGATCCGTGATTATCAATAAAGTAAGAGAAGCTGAAGTAGGAACCGGTTTCGATGCATATAGAGAAGAATATGTGGATATGGTAAAAGCGGGTATTCTGGATCCGGCAAAGGTAACTAGAAGTGCTTTACAGAATGCAACAAGTGTTGCTTCCACACTGCTGACAACAGAATCTGTTGTATCTATTATTAAGGAAGATGCACCGGCTGCACCGGCAGGAAATCCTGGAATGGGAATGATGTAAATATAGATATATAATGTGTGATTGTTCACAAATTTTTTAGAAAAGCAGGAGCCAATCGGATAGACGGTGGCTCCTGTTTGTGCTAAAATATTTGTAGTTTGAGTAGTTGTTCTGTACCTTGGATTTACGGAACGGTATTCGCAGGCATTATGAGGTCAAAAGGTTATGCTTTTTCACGCGAGCATGAACAGCATGAACTTTTGACCCTGGTATCATCATATTATAAGAATGATAAAAAAGAAAGGGTACAGAATGGCGGAAAAAAGATATGAAAGTGATTTGACGAGGAAAGAAAAACGGCAGCTCGAATGGGAAAAAATCAAAAGCATGACATGGAAAGGCAGAATCTCACATATTTGGGCCTATTATAAACCACATATGGCCGTGGGGATTGCCATTATCTTGGTTTTGTGTGTGATTGGGCAAATGATTTATCGATCTCAGTTTGATACGGTATTTTATGCCACAATCCTGAATGGAGGAGCGGGGGATTCAGGAGCGATGGCGGAAGATTTCAAAGAATACATCGGAGACAATGACAAATATCATGAGATTACAATTGATTCCAGTATGTTTTTTTCAGGGGATGACAGTCAGGATTATACATCTGTTATGAAGTTTACGACGTTGATCGGAGCCAGAGAAATAGATGCAGTCATAGCCACAAAAGAGCAATTTGATAAATACATGGAACTGGATGCATTTATTCCAATGGATGAATTGTTGACCGAAGAGCAGATAGAAATGTATGGAGATGATGTGGGTGAGTATGCCATTCATGTCAGATCCAGTGAGAAACTGGAAGAATTTGGAATGACTCCGGGAGAAGATGCATATCTGGCAGTATTTGTTTATACGGAGCAGGTTGATAATGCAAAATTATTTATAAAATACATATGTGAAGGAGGAGAATCATGAGTGATTTGTATTTGGAGGAACTGGTAAAGAAAAAGAGAACCGGGAAGGACTCAGCGCTGCGGATGGGACTGATGGCATTGACGGCTGTCATGGTGGTACTTGCGTTGCTTTCCTGGAATCTGATCATCATTGTGGCAGCGATTGCGGTCTGTGTGGCAGATATCTTTATTTTCCCGAGATTTAATACAGAATGGGAATATCAGTATGTAAACGGCGAAGTGGATGTGGACAGAATTCTGAATAAGGCAAAAAGAAAAAGAATCGCGAGCTTTGATATTTCAAATGCAGAGATTCTTGCGCCTGCATCATCTCACCGACTGGATTACTATAATAACAATCCGAAAATGAAAGTGTCTGATTATTCATCCCATGATCCGGAGAGAGAAAGAAATGTATATGCCATGATTGTTTCAAATGAAGGTCAAATTACTAAGATTTTGTTCGAGCCATCTGAGAAAATGTTAAAAGATTTGCGAACAAAAGCCCCCAGAAAAGTTTTTTTTGATTAAGTTTGCTGATTGACAGCCGGTTTTATTTTTGCTACACTAGGGAACAACATAAACATAAGAGTAATGAAAGGAGAACAGAAATGGGTACTATTATTGGTGAAGGAATTACTTTTGATGATGTGCTGTTGGTTCCGCAGTATTCTGAAGTGACTCCCAATATGATTGATTTGACTACGCATTTGACGAAAAAAGTAAAACTGAACATTCCTATGATGAGTGCAGGAATGGATACGGTAACCGAACATCGTATGGCTATCGCAATGGCAAGACAGGGTGGTATCGGAATTATTCACAAGAACATGTCTATTGAAGCACAGGCAGACGAAGTGGATAAAGTGAAACGTTCAGAAAACGGAGTCATCACAGACCCATTTTTCTTATCTCCGGAGCATACATTGGAAGATGCGAACAATCTGATGGCAAAATTCCGGATTTCCGGTGTACCGATTACGGAAGGAAAGAAGCTGGTAGGCATTATTACGAACCGTGATCTGAAGTTCGAAGAAGATTTTTCTAAAAAAATCAAAGAATCTATGACTTCTGAGGGGTTGATTACTGCAAAAGAAGGTATTACTCTGGAAGAAGCAAAAACAATTCTGGCAAAGGCAAGAAAAGAAAAATTGCCGATTGTTGATGATGATTTTAATCTGAAAGGGTTAATCACAATCAAAGATATTGAGAAGCAGATTAAATATCCGTTGTCTGCAAAAGACGAACGTGGCCGTTTGCTCTGTGGCGCTGCTGTAGGTATTACGGCAAATGTAATGGAGCGTGTTGCTGCGTTGGTAAAGGCTAATGTGGATGTTATTGTCATTGATTCTGCTCATGGACATTCCGCCAATATTTTTAGAACACTTAGACAGATTAAAGCAGCATATCCGGATCTGCAGGTGATTGCAGGTAATGTAGCAACAGGTGCAGCGACAAGAGACCTGATTGAAGCGGGGGCAGATGCTGTAAAGGTAGGTATCGGTCCAGGTTCTATATGTACAACCCGTGTGGTTGCAGGTATTGGTGTTCCACAGATTACAGCAGTTATGGATTGCTATAATGCAGCAAAAGAATACGGTATTCCGATCATTGCTGATGGCGGTATTAAGTATTCCGGCGATATGACGAAAGCGATTGCAGCTGGTGCCAATGTCTGCATGATGGGAAGTATTTTTGCGGGATGTGACGAAAGCCCGGGAAGTTTCGAGTTATATCAGGGAAGAAAATATAAAGTTTATCGTGGTATGGGTTCTATCGCTGCTATGGAAAACGGAAGTAAAGACCGCTATTTCCAGACGGATGCGAAGAAATTGGTGCCGGAGGGAGTAGAAGGACGTGTAGCATATAAAGGTCATGTGGAAGATACAGTATTCCAGCTGATCGGCGGACTTCGTTCCGGTATGGGATATTGCGGAGCAAAAGATATTGAGACTTTGAAAGAAACAGGAAAATTTGTTAAAATTTCTGCTGCATCACTGAAAGAATCTCATCCGCATGATATTCATATTACAAAGGAAGCTCCGAACTATAGTGTAGACGAGTAAGATAGAAAGCGGTTTCTCATTGAGAGACCGCTTTATGCATTTGTATCATTACAAAAGATGGGAGTAGTATGGGAAATCAAAGAAGACGAGGGGGAAAAAACAACCGCTCTTACAACAGACGATATCGTATGTCCAGACAGAGACGTAAGAGACAGCTCATGAGAAGAGCAGTGATTGCTCTTACCTGTGCTTTTATATGTATTGTGGCAGCAGTGATATTTTGCAGGAAAATGCTGGTTCCAGAAGATACAGGTATCTATTCGCAGGAGGAAATGCAGGGAGAAGAATGGCTCGGTGCGCCTAAGCTGAATGTGGATCTGCTTTCTGTGAATGAATATTCAAGACCGGGGATTGCTCTTGCGCAGGTTCGGGGAATTGTAATTCATTATACTGCTAATCCGGGAAGCAGCGCAAAGGCAAACAGAGATTATTTTGAAGGATTAAAAGATGCTCAGACGACGAAAGCAAGCAGCCATTTTATTATAGGGCTTGACGGAGAAATCATTCAGTGTATACCAAGTACGGAAATTTCTTATGCATCAAATGACAGAAATAAGGATACATTATCTATAGAATGTTGCCATCCGGATGAAACAGGGCAGTTCAATGCGAGTACATATCAGTCAATGGTTGATCTGACGGGATGGCTGTGTCAGCGTTTTGGGCTGACCAGTCAGGATGTAATTCGTCACTATGATGTTACAGGAAAACTGTGTCCCAAATATTTTGTGGAACATGAGGATGCATGGGAACAGTTCCGGGCAGATGTAGATGCAAAAATTGAGGAGATTGAATCATTAAAATAGAGAGAAAGGCGGAAGAAAGCGATGGGCGAGATGACAAGGGAAGAGCAAAAAAGGGAAGATTGCTGGGCGATAGAAGATTTATATTCTTCAGATGAAGTGTGGGAAAAAGATTTTGAGCAGTTTACGGAAGAATTGAAATTATTTTCCCGATATCAGGGGAGGACAGGGGAAAATGTCAATACCCTGCTTGAAGAGATGAGAGAGATGGACAGGCTGAACTGTCGTTTTGAGAAAATATATGTTTATGCGAATCAGAGATATCATGAGAATACAGGAAACAGCCGGTATCAGGATTATTCTTCCAGAGCTTCACGACTTGGGATGGAACTGGATCAGGCAATGTCCTTTGTAGAGCCGGAACTGCTGCAAATCCCGGATGAAAAATGGGAATACTTTTATAAAGAAAACCCGGAATTGGAATTATATAAAAGAAAAATACAGGAATGCCTGCGGATGAAGCCTCATATTCTGTCACAGGAGATGGAAGAGGTGTTGGCACAGACAGGAGAAATGGCTCGGGCGCCGCAGAATATCTTTTCTATGTTTCAGAATGCAGATCTGAAATTCGGAAAGATTACTGTGGATGGAAAGGAAATGGAACTGACGCAGGGTAATTATATTCGTTGTCTGGAGAATAAAGACAGAAATGTGCGCAGACAGGCGTTTGAACTTTTATATAAGAAATATCAGGAATTTCAAAATACGCTGGCTGCTGTGTATAGCGGCAATCTGGCTCAGGACATCTTCTATTCCAGAGTGAGAAATTATCCGTCCTGCCTTGCGATGGCGTTGGATGGCGGCAATATTCCCACGGAGGTATATACTCAGTTGATCGAAGCGGTTCATCATAAGCTCCCGGCTATGTATCGGTATATAAAACTCAGGAAAAAAGTACTGGGAGTGGATGAACTCCATATGTATGATGTGTATACACCTTTGGTAGAATCTGTAGATAAAAAGATTACCTTTGAGGAAGCAAAAGAGATTGTGCTGGAAGGATTACAGGTACTGGGTGAGGACTATACAGCACTTCTTCAGGAAGGATTTTCAAATCGTTGGATCGATGTATATGAAAATCAGGGAAAACGGGGAGGTGCATATTCCTGGGGGGCTTATGGGACCCATCCCTATGTCCTTTTGAATTATCAGGAAAATCTTAACAATGTATTTACTTTGGCACATGAGATGGGACATGCACTGCACAGTTATTATTCGGATCAGGCACAGCCTTATACTTATGCAGGATACCGAATCTTTGTTGCTGAGGTGGCATCCACCTGCAATGAAGCTCTGTTAATTCATCACCTACTGGAGAAAGCAGAGGATGATAAGGAAAAAGCATATCTTTTGAACTATTTCCTGGATCAGTTCAAAGGGACAGTCTATCGTCAGACTATGTTTGCAGAGTTTGAATTGCTTGCTCATGATAAAGCTGAGAAAGGAGTAGGAATTACGGCACAGCTTCTATCAGATCTATATTATGAACTAAATCAGAAATATTTTGGCGATGATATGGTCAGTGATCCGGAAATAGCCATGGAATGGGCAAGAATTCCGCATTTTTATACTCCGTTTTATGTATATCAGTATGCTACAGGATTTGCAGCTGCAATTGCCATCAGTGAAAAAATTCTGAGAGGTGAGCCGGGAATTGTGGAAGCGTATAAAAAGTTTTTGAGCGGTGGAAGCTCTATGGATTGTATTGATTTGTTGAAAATATGTGGTGTGGATATGACAAAAACGGATCCGGTTGAGTCGGCACTTGATGTTTTTGAAGAAAGGCTTCAGGAACTTGAAGGCCTTTTGGAAAAATTGTAGAAAAAGTTGATAGATTCGGTTGCAAAACCAGAAAAACATGTTACAATAGTATTACAAAAAAATTAAAGGTGATAACATGAATTTATTTGAGGCGATTTTTGTACGAAAGTCAGTCCGTAATTATATAAATGATCCATTAACTCCACAGGTGCTGGAAGATATACTGAAACAATTTGGTGAAATCAAAGGTCTCTTTGGGGGAATTGAGACAGAGCTTGCTATATTTGATAATACAAAGGGAGAGTTTAAGATGCTGGGTATATTGGGAGTGAAAGCTCCCTATTATCTCATGCTCTATTCTGAAGAAAAAGATCGGGCAATGATGAATGCCGGATATCTGATGGAACAGCTTTCCCTTTACCTCTGTACGAAAGGATTGGGAAGCTGCTTTGTTGGTAATCCGGTTCTAAAGAAAAAGTATCTGAGACGGGATAATAAAAAGCTTATGGCAGTTTTGGCTTTTGGAAAAGCGAGAGGCAGTTGCGTCCGGAAGCAGGCTGAAGCCAGAAGACTCAGTCTGAATGAACTTTGTGTTTACAAAGAGACTCCGCGTCAATGGATGAATCAACTCCTGGAAGCTGCCCGGATGGCTCCGTCCAGTATGAATAGTCAGCCGTGGCGTTTTGTGGTTTTTGACAGCAGAATCCATATATTTTCTAAAAAACATGGCAGTGATCGATTGGGACGTTGGGACGAGCTGAATTTTGGTATTATGTTTTCCCATATGATGGTTGTGGCAGAAGAGATATGGCTGGATGTGGATCTGATCCGTCTGGAAGAAATCACTCAGAAAAATTTCCCCAATAACCAGTACGTGCTGAGTGCGATTTTGCGGCCGTAATATTATTTCGATTAATTGTATCTACAAATTTGAAAATTTCTATTGACAATTACATTATTTTTTAGTATAGTATCTTTGTTCGAAGGAACAAAGATATGCACGAGTGGCTCAGTGGTGGAGTATCGCCTTGCCAAGGCGAGGGTCGCGGGTTCGAATCCCGTCTCGTGCTTTTTTTATTCCTGAAAAAGAAAGCTCCGGGAAACTTTTTGGACTTAGGTTTTCCCGGAGCTTTTTATACTATTATTGTTCCAATCGATAAGTTCCATCGTTGATACAGTGTATGCGAGTCTGATAAAAGGCGTGTATAGCGTTATAAAGAGCCAGTGTATCTTTGGCCCCACCCGTTTCGTATGGAGAATGCATAGCCAGAAGTGGTACTCCGATATCCACAGTGGGGATGGAAATCTGTGACATGGAAAGATTTCCGAGAGTAGAACCTCCGGTTTCATCTGAATGATTGAAAAAGTTTTGGTAAGGAATTTTCCACTGATCACATAGAATACGGAAAATTCCTCCGGTCAAACCATCCGAGGTGTATTTTTGATTGGACGCATATTTAATCAGAACTCCGCCATTTAAATAAGGATGGTGTGTAGGGTCGGATTTCCCTATGTAATTAGGATGAAACGCGTGACCATTATCTGCAGAAAGAAGAAAACTTCCAGCCACAGCTTGAAAAAACTGTTCTCTTGAATAACCCAGAATGAAACAGATTCGTTCCAGACAATCTCTAAGGAAAGTAGAGCATGCACCCTGACGGCTCTGGCTTCCCACTTCTTCTGTATCAAAAATCACAGCGGCGGTCACTACATCCGGATGGCAGGGAAGACAGAGAGCTTTGATACTGGAAAAAGCGCACTGCAGATCATCCAGACGGGGACAGGAGATAAATTCACTTTCAACGCCCCATACACTTCCGGGCATACGGTTGTAGAGGGAAAGATCCATAGAAAGAATCTGTTCCACAGGTATCTGAAGCTGTCCGGCAACCATATTCCTGACAGAAAAATCCTTCTGGCCGCTTCCGACAATTGGGAGAAGATCCGTCTGTACATGATATTTTGTTCCGTCATTTGCCGCTCGGTTCATATGGATGGCAAGATTAACAATCATGGCAAGATCCCGGTCAAAGTTAACCAGTCGACTTTCAATTCCATGTTCTGTGTGCAGGATCACACGTCCGCCAATGGAAAGAGGACGATCAAACCAGGGGGCAAAAAGAGCACTTCCATATTTTTCTACATTTAGTTTGGTGTAATGATTTTCTACCTGCATTTCCGCCTGATCCTTCAATTTGAAACACGGAGAATCGCTGTGGCTGGCTACAATCTGGAAAGTCACAGGATCTTTGGTTGAAGTCACAGAATATTGTTTGGGCATGCGGAAAGCAAAAAGTGACGAATGATTACGTATAACAAAATATTTGCCGCCTGGGATGAGATTCCAGGAATCCCGCTCTGACAGACAAGTAAATCCGTTGTCCAGTAAAATCCGGGAGGCAGATGCAACAGCATGGTAATTGGTAGGGCTATTGTGAATATATGAAAAAAGTTCCTGATTTAACGATTGAAAATCCATGATAAAATCCTTCCTTCTTTTGAGTTTTGGGAAATACGTATATTTATTATAACAAATATGCGCGAATTTACCAAGAACGATAGACAATTTTTAATAAAATCGCTATAATAAGTTCATATGCTTCGATGACAGCGGAGAAACAATGAAATGGAGAGTGCAAAGGAGGAAGAAACATGAAAAAAATGTGGCAGGAATTTAAGGAATTTGCTTTTAAGGGTAATGTAGTAGACATGGCTGTCGGTGTAATTATTGGTGGTGCATTCGGAAAAATCGTAACATCGTTGGTAAGTGATATTCTGATGCCGATTTTGGGTGCACTGACAGGTGGAATCAATTTTTCAGATATGAAGTTGGTGATCGGTAACGCAGTTCTGGAAAATGGTGAGCCTGCTGCTATTGCATACGGTAGTTTTATTCAGAATATTATTGATTTCCTGATTATGGCAATGTGTATTTTCTTTATGGTAAAAGTACTGAATAAAATTACCACAAGTCTGAAAAAACCGGAAGAAGAGAAAAAAGAAGAACCGAAGGGACCGACACAGGAAGAATTGTTGGCTGAAATCAGAGATCTTCTGAAAGAACAAAAATAAGAGGTGACCGAGGGTTATGTTTGGACCGATATTTGATGGAGTTTTTGCAGCGATTCTGATTATACTGACCATCATTTTCCTGATGGGTAAAGGAGAAAAAATTCTCCAGTTCTTTAATGGAAATCGTAAGCTGCAGAATAAAAAAAGAACGGAAGAAGAGAAAAAACAGTATAGTAGAGTGATGGGGATTTTTACTGGTATACTTGCTGTTTCTGAAATACTGGTTGCATTATACCCTGACAATCAGATCATCATCATTCTGAGTCTGGCAATTGTAATTGCGGATCTTGTAGCTGTCGGAATTTATTCAAAAAAATATAACTGATCGGATGGCCTGAATTTCATGAAAAAATTAAGGTGATTTTTTCATGAATTCAGGCTCTTTTTGAAGGAGTGGGACTATGAGTTTTAAAAAAGAAATGAGTACAATGGTGTCTTTGACGGATGGACTGAAATTAGATATACTTACATTGATCCCAGAGAGAGAGATCAAAGGTATTTTTCAGATACATCATGGGATGTCTGAATATAAGGAAAGATATCTTCCGTTTATGGAGTATCTGGCGGAAGCGGGTTATGTTGCTGCCATACATGACTGCAGAGGTCATGGCAAAAGTGTCCGCAGTCAGGGAGATTTGGGATACATGTATGGCGGAGGTGCACAAGCTCTGGTGGAAGATGCACATCAAATTACAATAGACCTGAAAGAAAAGTGGCCGAATATGCCTTTGATTCTGTTTGGACATAGTATGGGATCCCTGGTTGTACGTGATTATACCAGAAAATATGATCGAGATATCGATATGTTAATTGTTTGTGGTTCACCAAGTAAAAACAATTTTCTTGCAATGGGAAAAATGATTGCCGCAGTGCAGGGGAAACTGTTTGGAAAACATCATATCAGTAAGATTCTGGAAGCGGCTTCTTTTGGCGCTTTTGCAGGAAAATTTCCGGGTGAAAAAAGTCATTTCTGCTGGTGTTGTTCTGTACCGGAGGAAGTTCAAAAATATGAAAGTTCACCGCTTTGTGGATTTACCTTTACTGTTGATGGGTATGATGCATTATTTCAGTTGATGGAGGAAACCTATAATACAAAAGGGTGGAGAGTAGAAAATCCGAATATGCCTGTGCTTTTTGTTGGCGGTGCGGAAGATCCCTGTATTGGTGGACCGAGGAAATATGCGCAGGCTGTACAGCTGATGAGAAAAATAGGATACAAGAATACAAA
This sequence comes from Lachnospiraceae bacterium, assembly GCA_004556655.1. Lineage (GTDB taxonomy): Bacteria > Bacillota > Clostridia > Lachnospirales > Lachnospiraceae > Oliverpabstia. Next base: position 19,093 of record SFGF01000010.1, read on the forward strand.
AGGAAAATTGTATCCTGATATGCGCCATGAAATTCTGAACGAAAAAGATAAAAAGCAAGTATTTCATGATATTGTCAAATATACAGAGAGACAATTAAAAATCGTGTAAAAAGTATTGAACAACCTGATTTTACATGGATTTAACATATTTCTGCCTGAAAATTTTACATAGATTTCATATAATAAATCGAATAAAAAAAGTCGCTTTGTTTGCGGCATAACAGTTTGATAATTTTTTAAAAACTTCAGGGAGGAAATTATGGATTTTTTCAGTGTATTGACAATGATTGGCGGTCTGGCGTTGTTTTTGTATGGAATGAACATAATGGGTGACGGACTGGCTAAGGTGTCTGGCGGTAAGCTGGAAAGAATTTTGGAGAATCTCACATCAAATCCGATGAGAGCGGTTCTTCTGGGAGCCGGTGTAACGGCAGTAATTCAGTCATCATCAGCTACGACTGTAATGGTTGTAGGTTTTGTAAATTCCGGGATCATGAAGCTATCTCAGGCAGTTGGTGTTATTATGGGAGCCAATATTGGTACTACCATAACATCCTGGATTCTTAGTCTCTCCGGTATTGAGGGAGATAATTTTTTAATAAGATTATGCAAACCAACTTCTTTTTCTCCGATTTTGGCAGCAATTGGTATTATCATGCTCCTTTTCATGAAAAATGAAAAGAAGAAAGATATCGGATCGATTCTGGTAGGCTTTGCAGTCCTGATGTTTGGTATGGAGACCATGAGCGGTGCGGTGAAACCTTTGGCTGATGTCCCGGAATTTACAGGAATTCTTACTGCGTTTTCAAATCCGCTGCTTGGATTGATCGCCGGTGCGATATTGACTGCGGTGATTCAGAGTTCATCTGCTTCTGTTGGTATTTTACAGGCTCTCTGTGTGACAGGTGCAGTCAGTTATGGTACTGCGATTCCGATTATCATGGGTCAGAATATCGGTACTTGCGTGACAGCGTTGCTTTCTTCTATCGGTGCAAGTAAAAATGCGAAGCGGGCAGCCATGGTACATCTGTATTTCAATATTATCGGTACAGCTGTTTTTATGATTTTATTCTATTCTGTAAATTATTTTATACATTTTGGGTTTATGACAGATGCGGCAAATGGTGCGGGCATTGCGATTGTTCACAGTGCGTTTAATATATTTGCAACCCTTGTACTGCTCCCGTTTTCGAAGGGGCTGGAGAAACTGGCATGTCTTACCATACGGGACGGAAAACCAGGGGAAGCTGAAGCTGTTCAGGAACAGTTTCAGCTTCTGGATGCCCGTTTTCTGGATAAACCGGCATTTGCCATGGAGCAGAGCGTACATGTGGCAGTACAGATGGCAGAGGAATCAAAGAAAACCTTATTTACTGCTATGGAGCTGCTTACAGACTATTCTGATGAAAAAGCAAAACTTGTCAGCGAACTTGAAAGTGTTGTGGATCGATATGAGGATGAGCTGGGAAGTTATCTGGTAAAGCTTGCCAGAAAAAATCTGAACAGTCACGACAGCCATACATTATCTATAGTACTTCATTGTATCGGGGATTTCGAAAGAATCTCGGACCATGCGATCAATATTATGGAAGCGGCTGTAGAGATGCATGAGAAAAACCTTACGTTTTCCAAGAAAGCGGAAGGAGAGCTGGAGGTGTTCTGCCGGGCTGTAAAAGATATTGTAACAGAGTCATATGATGTATTCTGTAGTCAGAATCTTCAGAAAGCTCAGTTGATTGAACCTTTGGAGGATGTAATTGATGAATTGAATCAGGAATTGAAAAAGCGTCATATCCGCCGTTTGAGAAATGGAAAATGCACGATCGAACTGGGATTTATTCTTTCAGATATTACCACAAGTCTGGAGCGTGTGGCAGATCACTGCTCCAATATTGCTGTATGTGTAACGCAGGTGCGTGAAGACACCTATGACACACACAGTTATCTGGACAGTGTGAAAAATGAAGACAGCGGAATTTACCGCGGAATGGTATTACAGGCACAGGAAAAATATATGCTGCCGTAACAAAAAGAGGTGACAACTTATGATTTACTGCGTGGAAGATGAAAAAAATATTCGTGAATTGTTGGTTTATACTTTGCGTTCCACAGGATTTCAGGCGAAAGGTCTGGAAAATGGTGAAGAACTTTTCAGGGAACTGGGCGAGGAGATTCCGGAACTGATTTTGTTGGATATTATGATGCCGGGAGAAGATGGCTATACGATTCTGGAAAAATTGAAACGAATGCCGGAAGTAAGAGATGTACCTGTGATCATGGTTACGGCTAAGGGAGCAGAGTTTGATAAGGTTCGCGGATTGGATCTGGGAGCGGATGATTATATCACAAAGCCTTTCGGAATGATGGAATTTGTTTCCAGAATAAAGGCGGTTCTGCGCAGAGGAGGTCCAAAGCCTCAGGATGAATTAGTTCACGGACCAATACAGATCAGAGTCGGAAGACATGAAGTTCTGGAAAATGGAAGGAAAGTGGAGCTGACTTTGAAGGAATTTGAATTATTACGGTATTTAATGGAGAACAAAGGGATTGTATTGAGCAGAGATCAATTATTAACCAGAATATGGGGATATGATTTTGATGGAGAAACAAGAACCGTAGATGTACATGTAAGGACACTGCGTCAAAAGTTGGGGACTTCCGGATCTTACATCGAGACAGTCAGAGGAGTTGGATATCGAATGGGTGATGGTCAATGAAGCAAAAAATACTAAATCAGGTGGGCGTTTTGCTGATCAGTTCTATATTGATCACGTTTCTTGTAGTTAGTCTTTCTATGTATGACAAGTTTGGTGTCTATATGAAAGAAAGTGTACGGGAGGAAGCAGAATACATAAGTCTTGCCATTGAAGAAACAGATGGAGTGTATTTAAATTCCGATTTGAGTAAAATGTCTTCGACCAGCAGGATTACACTGCTGGATCAGGACGGAACTGTATTGTATGATTCTTTAGAAACGGCTGATAAAATGGGAAATCACAGTGACCGTCCGGAATTTCAGGAAGCATTGGAAAAAGGCTGTGGGGAGACGGTGCGTTATTCCGATACACTGTCGAAGCAGACATTTTACTATGCGCTTCGACTTCGTGATGGCAAAGTGCTCAGAATGGCCAGAACTACAGATACAGTACTGGCATTTTTGAATTCCAGTATTACACTTATGGGTCTGCTTGTATTTGCAATTATTATTGCAGCTTTTTTTATAGTGCAAAGACAGACGAACAAATTGATAGAGCCAATCAACAAACTGGATTTGGAACATCCGCTGCGGCATGTGGAGTATGAAGAACTTCGACCGCTGCTTTTACGGGTACACGATCAGAATAAACAGATTGCCCGCCAGGTGCAGGAATTGACTGAGCGACATGAAGAATATCTGGCAATCACAGAAAATATGAAAGACGGATTGGTTGTGGCAAGCCAGACAGAGGTTTTGTCAATCAATAAAGCAGCACAGGAATTATTCCAGGTGAGGGCAGATGAGTGTATTCATAAGCCAATCAGCCGTGTGAGCAGAAATAAAGAATTCAGAAATGCACTGGACCATGCGCTTGCCGGCGAATATAATGAAGCAGTTCTTCAGATTCATTCGAGAAGCTATCAGCTATTGGCAAATCCGGTGCATGTATCGGGAAAACCATACGGTGTGGTAATTCTTATATGGGATATTACAGAACAAAAAGAGGCAGAACAGATACGGAGAGAATTTTCAGCCAATGTGTCTCATGAGCTTAAAACTCCTCTGATGTCTATTTCTGGATATGCAGAATTGATTGAAAATGGTATGGTACGGACGGAAGATATACCTGAATTTGCCGGAAGAATTCATCAGGAAGCGAACCGGCTGACCGCATTGGTGCAGGATATTATCCAATTGTCAAAGTTGGAGGAAGGGGATGGTGAATTCCCGAGAGAAGAAGTTGATATTTATAATCTCACGCAGGATATTATTAAAAATCTGGACCATGCAGCCGAAATAAAAAATGTTGCAGTTTCTCTGACCGGAGAACACGTTGAAATATTTGGTGTACGACATATTTTATTTGAAATGTTGTTCAATTTGATGGATAATGGTATTAAATACAACGTGGAAAATGGTTGGATGCAAGTGAGAATCTGGGAGACTCAGGATAAGATTTACTGGCAGGTGAAAGACAGCGGAATCGGAATCGCGCGGGAAGATCAGGAGCGAATCTATGAAAGATTTTACAGGGTAGATAAAAGTCATTCTCGACAGACAGGAGGAACCGGTCTTGGACTTTCCATTGTGAAGCACGGTGCACTGCTTCATCATGCCAATATCAGAACAGAAAGCCAACCTGGAAAAGGAACCACGATTACATTGGAATTTCCCAGGGAAAGGGCGGAAATATGTTCGGAAGACGAAAAAAAGTAGTGGAGACTTTTGACAGAGCGGAGAAACGTCCGGTAATCCGATGCAGTATCTGTACCGGTGAGCAGGTAGCAGGATTTCAGAATTTAAAAAACGGTAAGTTTGAAGAAGTGATGGTGCTGAGGAGTACGGAAGACAGACAGGAATTCCTGGAAAAGTATGGAATACGGGAAGACGAGATTGAAAAAATATGGTGATGAAAGATAAATGGGAGAGCGATGAAGGGCTCTCCCATTTACATGTATCAACGAAATTGTATTATAGGTGCAGTTTTCGTATCAGTACCGGAATCGGAGGATGGTTGGGTCTGTTATAGTAACAGGACAGTATAACCAGATATTTCTTTGGGTTCAGAGTCTTCAGATAGGCAAGCAGAGCATCCCGTTCTTCAAAACCGCTGTCACCGCCGCTGTAGATACAAAGGCTCATAAGACCATCTTTTTTCAAAAGTTCTAATCCCTGCTGGATTGCGGGAATACTGGTCTCACTTCTGGTTGCCAGCTTATGATCCCCAGAAGGTAAATATCCGAAGTTAAATACAATACACGAGACAGTGCCGGGAAGCGCATAGTCTTTCAGATGGCTGTGACTGTCCAAAATAAGAGAAACATTGTCCGGTGCCTGATGGTTATCTAGCATATCTCTGGTTGCGTCCAGAGCAGCCTGTTGGATATCGAAAGCAAATACATGCCCCTGAGGACCGGTCAGCTGACTGAGAAGAAGCGTATCGTGTCCATTACCGGCGGTGGCATCAATACAGAGATCACCGGGTTTGATCTGTAAGTTGATAAAATGGTGGCACCATTCTGTGATTTGATAAGTTTGCATACTGTCTCCTGTCTTACTATATTGATAATTTTACAATAATGAGACTACGAATTTCTCCGTGCTGCGCACTCTCGAAATTCTAAAAATATTCGGAATCCGCCCTGCTCGGGCTGCTTCCTCATATTTTTGCGGTTCCCAAAGGTCCGTCATAGGCATGCAAGCATGCCACGACGGACCTTTTGAACCTTGCCTCATTATATTATAATAATACGAAAGAAAATTGTAAACAAATGGAAGATAAAAAACGGTAAGGGAGACTTGCAGTTTTTTATAAAACCGGGTATCATTACAGTAATGATGCAGGAACAGACAGAGATAACAGGTGACAGATATGGTAGAAAAGAAAAGACAACAACGATCATCGGATAAAAACAGGGGAACAAAGCAGCGTAGAAAGAAAATGAGTTATAGAAAAAAAGTAGTAGCTTTTCAGATTGGTGCGATTACTCTAGCGATTTTTCTTCTTCTGATGGTAGGAGCGGTAATCCTTACAAAAGTGTTTGTAGGTGAAGCAAATAATTCTCAGACAGCGAGCGCTGATGTAGCAGGCGATCAGGTAGGAGCAGATGATGATAATGCAAATCTGACAGATTTGGATACAGTAGGTACAGGTTCTGCGGAGGGTTCTCAGGATACAACCGGAGATGGACAGGCTTCGGCTGAAGGGAACGGAGAAGATGCTCAGGAGGCGCAGAGCGTACAGCCGGTAGAGGAAGTAAAGATAACAGTCAGTATGGTAGGAGACTGTACGATAGGGACAGATGAGCAGTTTGATAAAAGCAGTAATTTTGATGCTTTTTACATTGTAAAAAAAAATCCGGGATATTTCTTTCAGGGAGTGAGAGATGTATTTGCGGCAGATGATCTGACTGTGATTAATATGGAAGGAACATTAACAGAGTCTGATACGCGCCAGGATAAAACCTATGCATTTAAAGGTGATCCTAAATATACGGAGATTCTTACCGCCGGGAATGTTGACGCAGCGAATCTGGCGAATAATCACAGCAAGGATTATGGAGAGCAGAGTTATACGGATACGATACAATATCTGGAAAGTGCAGGTATTGCCACCTTTGGATATGACAGAACGTCGGTGTTGGATATTAAGGGAATTAAAGTTGGTCTGGTAGGAATCTATGTGCTTGCTGATGGAATGGAACGACAGCAGCAGTTGATTGACAATATCCAAAGTGTGAAAAATCAGGGGGCTCAGGTGGTAATCGTAAGTTTCCACTGGGGAACTGAAAAGGCAACGTATCCGGATGATATACAAAAAACTCTTGCACATATTGCTGTGGACAATGGAGCCGATCTTGTGGTAGGACATCATCCGCATGTGCTGCAGGGAATTGAGGAATATAACGGGAAAAATATAGTGTACAGCCTGGGCAATTTCTGTTTTGGAGGCAACAGAAATCCGTTGGATAAAGATACTATGATTTTTCAGCAGACATTTACTTTTGAAAATGGAGAATTGGTGCAGGATAATGTTAAGAATATTATACCGTGTTCCCTTTCGTCTGTGAAAGAGTATAATGATTATCAGCCTACAATACTGGAAGGCAGTGAAAGTGAAAGGGTATTGCAGAAGATACAGGAATTAAGTTCCGGACTTTCTGGCAATTGACAGGGAAAGATATGAGTAAAGCAGAATTTTTATATGCTCTTCAAGGGCGTCTGGCGGAGACACTTCCCAGGGAAAAAGTAGAAGAACATGTTCGATATTATGAATCCTATATAATAGAAGAAATTCATCAGGGAAAGACGGAGGAGGAAGTGATGGAAGAGCTGGGGGATCCTCTGCTGATTGCAAAAACGATTATGGATACCAGTGAGGAAGATACTCAGCAACAAACATTTTATGAAGAAACAGCCGGAGATACAGGAACTGAAGACAGCTGGAGGGATCGAGATTCTCAGGTTCGGCATTATGAACTTCAATCAAAAGGAGGATGTCTCCTTGCAGCAATTATTATTGTGGTAGTTATTGCTCTTATACTTTGGTTGGTTGGTTCGGTAATTTCCTTCTTGCTCCCGGTATTGATTCCGCTCGTGATTATATTGTTGGTGATTGCTTATTTTAAACAAAGATAGATTCAAATAAAGAAATCCCGGTAGGGGAGCTACCGAGATTTCGAGGGGAGTATAAATAATTAATAAGGGGTTATTAATTGTAAAAAAAATTTTTGAAGGGTAAATTCTTTTTACATTGATGATTATAATACAAAATGGTAAAAATTGCAACAAAGAAATGAATAAACTCATATTATTTTGGCATACTAATGCTGTAACCGAACCGGTGAAGACCGGAAGGAACTAAATTTTGGGATAACAGGAGGAATAATCATGTCCAAAAACTACAGCAATGCCAATAATGCAACCAACACAAATAATGCCAACAATGCATACAATGAGAGCAACAGATCTTCCAATAGTACAAACGAAAGAAACTATAGCGGTTCAAACAGGGAATCTAATAAAAATGCTTCAAAAAACAAGTCTTCTAACAATTACTCCGGAAAAAACAGTGATGCTTCTGACGACTACAGCAGCAGATACTAAAAAAGAGTGAAGTGGAAAGCGGATGCCGTCATGGCATCCGTTTTTGTATGACAGGAAAGCTATAAGATTTTCCTAAAACGTGGATACTGCATAGGATAATAAAAAAGGAGTTTACCATGGAACAGCTTCGTTTGATTTCCGTTAGAGAATTGGATAAGTATGTGAGCAGATATCCTGATGTTTATCTGATTGATGTCAGACCGGAAAATGAATATCGCTTTTCTCATATCCGGCATGCGATAAATATTCCATATGAGGAGGGAATCATATGGAAGTTTCCCAGAGAAAAAGAACTGGTTGTGTATTGCGAAAGAGGTTCTACCAGTATGATTGCGGCTCGGGAAATGAAAAGGGCAGGTTATCGAGTGGTGTCGGTGTCCGGGGGAATCTCGGAATACAGAGGAAGAAATCTTGTTTTTTCCCGATAATCATAGTAGAATGAGTATGATTCCACAAAATAGGATGCGGGCGGTGAAGCCGCCCGTTGTGAAAATGAAAAGGAGAAAAAATATGAAATATATGATTGCATCAGATATCCATGGCTCGGCTTATTACTGTGAGAAGATGGTGGATGCGATGAAAAAAGAGCAGGCAGACCGGCTGATTCTTCTGGGGGATTTGCTTTATCATGGTCCCAGAAACGATCTTCCTCGGGATTATGCACCCAAAAAAGTGATCGTTATGCTGAATGATCTGAAAAATTGTATTTACAGTGTGAGAGGAAACTGTGATACAGAGGTAGATCAGATGGTGCTGGATTTTCCGGTAATGGCTGATTATGGATTTTTTGAGATTGGAGGAAAAAGCATTTATTGCAGTCATGGACATATTTACAATGAGAACCATCTTCCTCCACTGAAACAAGGTGATATATTTATGCATGGACATACACACGTTCTACAGGTAAAGAAAGTGAATGGTATCACGATCCTGAATCCAGGTTCCGTATCAATACCTAAAGAGGGTAATCCGCCAACCTATGCGGTGCTGGAAGATGATGTGTTTACTATAAAAACATTTGAAGATGAAATCATAAAGGAATATCGCATATGAGACAATGGGAATTAATAGCGCCCTGCCATTTTGGACTGGAGGCGGTTTTAAAAAGAGAAATCATGGATCTTGGATATGAAATCAGCCAGGTAGAAGATGGCAAAGTTACATTTTATGGGGATGAGCAGGCAGTGGCCTATGCCAATATGTTTCTGAGGACAGCAGAAAGGATTCTGTTGAAAGTAGGGCAGTTTTCGGCTTGTACATATGACGAATTATTTGAAAATACGAAAGCTCTTCCGTGGGAAGAATATATTCCGGAAAATGGAAAGTTCTGGATTAAAAAAGCTTCCTCAATCAAGAGCAAATTATTCAGCCCTTCAGATATCCAGTCGATCATGAAAAAGGCTATGGTGGAACGGCTAAAAAAGAAATATAAAAAAGAGTGGTTTGAAGAAGATGGAGCCAGTTTTCCGGTGAGAGTATCCCTGATGAAAGATGTGGTTACGGTAGCAATCGATACGACAGGTGTTTCTCTTCATAAAAGGGGATACAGAAAGCTGCAGTCCAAAGCCCCCATTTCGGAAACTTTGGCGGCAGCCCTTATCATGCTTACACCGTGGAAAAAGGACAGGATTCTGGTGGATCCCTTTTGTGGAAGCGGTACTTTCTTAATAGAGGCGGCAATGATGGCTTCCAATATTGCACCTGGAATAAACCGTTCTTTTCTGGCGGAAGACTGGAAAGAATTGATTCCGAGAAAACATTGGTATGATGCACTGGAGGAAGCACAGGATCTTGTGGATGCGAATCTGGACATGGATCTCCAGGGATTTGATATTGATGGAGAAGTGGTGAAAAATGCCAGAGAAAATGCTGCGGCTGCGGGCGTAGATCATCTGATCCATTTTCAGCAGAGGGAAGTGGCAAAGCTGCGACATCCCAAAAAATATGGATTCATTATCACAAATCCTCCCTATGGGGAAAGGCTGGAGGACAAGAAGATGCTGCCGGATCTTTATAGACAGATTGGGCAGGTGTATCAGGGATTGGATTCCTGGTCCATGTTCCTGATTACCAGTTATGAAGATGCAGAACGATATATCGGACGTAAGGCAGACAAAAATAGAAAGATTTATAATGGAATGATACGAACCTATTATTACCAGTATTTAGGGCCGAAACCTCCGAAGAAAATGCATTAAAATTTAATCGGTGAGGAATGGCAGGCGAGAAACAGTGTATTGATTCATTTAAGAAATCAGGGGCAGAAAGTCCTGAAACAGGGAGATTTTAATATATGAAGAAAATAATATTTGCAACGGGCAATGCAGGTAAGATGAAAGAAATCAGAAATATTCTGAGTGATTTACCGGTACAGGTGTTGTCAATGAAAGAAGTAGGAATTCAGACAGATATCGTAGAAGATGGGAAGACGTTTGCTGAGAATGCTGTGATCAAGGCGCGTGCTATCATGCAACTGACGGAAGAAGTCGTTCTGGCAGATGATTCAGGGCTTGAAATTGATTATTTGAATAAAGAGCCGGGAATCTATTCGGCGCGATATATGGGCGAGGACACTTCCTATAGAATAAAAAATGCTAATCTGATTCAGAGACTGGAAGGAGTGCCGGATGAGAAAAGAACAGCGAGGTTTGTATGTGCGATTGCGGCAGCTTTTCCTGATGGTACTGTAAAAACCACAGAAGGGACGATCGAGGGAAGAATCGGATATGAAGAAAAAGGGGAAAATGGATTTGGCTATGATCCTATTTTTTATGTTCCGGAATTTGGATGTACGACGGCAGAATTGTCAGAGGAGCAGAAAAACAAAATCAGTCATCGGGGAAGGGCTCTGGCGGAGATGAAAGAAATTTTGAAGGATAAACTGGAAATGGAGAACAGATAATATATGAAGATATTGGTGGTGAGTGATACCCACGGATATGTGGATAATCTGGAAAGAGTACTTGACAGAGAAAAAAATATTGAAATGATGATTCATTGTGGGGATGTGGAGGGGGATGAAAGATATATCCGTGAGAGAACGGGGTATTATCCATGTTGTATAGTGAAAGGAAATAACGATTATTTTTCTGATCTGCCGAAAGAAGTGGTCTTCGATATCTACAAATATAAGATTATGGTTACACATGGTCATACTTATGGAGTTTCTATGAGTACCGTCGGTCTGCGGGAAGAGGCGCGAAAGCGCGGAGCTCAGATTGTTATGTTTGGGCACACTCATCGTCCTTTTTTTGAGGAGAAAAATGGTATTACGCTGCTGAATCCGGGGAGTCTTACGTATCCGAGACAATCCGGGAGAGCGCCTGCATATCTGGTGCTTCAGATTAATGAAGATGGGAACATAAAGTATGAGCAAAAATTTTTATCTTAAAAAGTTTTCGGAAGCTTACCAGAACGTTTGACGAAAAAAATAAAAAAAATAAAAAAAAGTGTTGACTTTTGATTTGGGCTATAATATAATATGTCTTGCGTTGAGCGAGAAAAGCTCAAAGCGAGAAAGTCCGGGGTGTGGCTCAGCTTGGCTAGAGCGCCTGGTTTGGGACCAGGAGGTCGCAGGTTCGAATCCTGTCACCCCGATTCAATCTTACTAATATATTCGTGCGGGTGTAGTTCAATGGTAGAACACCAGCCTTCCAAGCTGGATACGTGGGTTCGATTCCCATCACCCGCTTCATCGGAGGATGTCTGATGAGTACGTGTTTGTAGCTCAGTTGGATAGAGCAACGGCCTTCTAAGCCGTGGGTCGGGGGTTCGAATCCCTCCAAGCACGCTTCTTTTCTCTTTGGAGAAAAGGTATGGTGGGTATAGCGCAGTTGGTTAGCGCGCCAGATTGTGGCTCTGGAGGCCCAGGGTTCGAATCCCTGTATCCACCCTGCCGTAAGGCGTACGTTGGGCTATCGCCAAGCGGTAAGGCACAGGACTTTGACTCCTGCATTCGGCAGTTCGAATCTGCCTGGCCCAGTTATGGGATATTAGCTCAGTCGGTAGAGCACTTGACTTTTAATCAAGTTGTCCGGGGTTCGAATCCCCGATGTCTCATTGGACAAGCTTCAGAGCTTGTCCTTTTTTCATCATATGGAAACGTTCTTGTCTATATGATATGCGGTTATGGCGGAATTGGCAGACGCGCTGGTTTTAGGTGCCAGTGGGCAACCGTGTGGGTTCGAGTCCCACTAACCGCATAGTTTCCTTCCATTTCTTACGTTATTTCCCTTGTATGAGCAGTTGACAAATAAGTTTGCGGATGATACCCTAAACATAACGCCTGTGCATTCGGACAAGTTCTGGGACTGTTCGGCAGGAAATTTCTGAAGAATTGTGAAGAAGCGCAATTGGAAAGGAAAAAGTGAATGAGAGAAAAGTATGAATCTTTATCTGCCAGTGAGCTTCGGGAAGTGGCAAAAGCGAGAGGACTGAAAGGTATTTCCGGGTTGCGAAAAGATGAATTGGTAGAACGTATGCTTGCGGAAGATACAAAGGAACAGGAAAAACAGATTGAGGAAAAGAAAGCTGAATTTGGACAGCTGGACAGTGGAATTGAAGCACATGGAATATTGGAAGTGCTTGCGGACGGCTATGGATTTATCCGCAGCGACAATTATCTGCCGGGAGAAAATGATGTTTATGTATCACCGTCTCAGATACGGCGTTTCAATTTAAAGACCGGAGATATTCTCCGGGGAAGTACCAGAGTGAAAAGTCAGAATGAAAAGTTTGGTGCATTGCTTTATGTAACTTCTATCAACGGAATGTCCCCAAATGAAAGTGTGAAACGTTTTAATTTTGAAGATATGACTCCGATATTTCCGAATCAGAGACTTCGTCTGGAACGTCCGGGAGGAAGTATGGCGATGCGGATTACTGATTTGGTCAGTCCTATCGGAAAAGGACAGAGAGGAATGATTGTTTCTCCGCCGAAAGCCGGAAAGACAACTTTGCTGAAAGAAGCTGCCCAGTCGATCCTGCGCAATAATCCGGAGATGCATCTGATTATTTTGCTGATTGATGAACGTCCGGAAGAAGTGACGGATATGAAAGAAGCAATCAAAGGAAAAAATGTAGAAGTGATTTATTCTACCTTTGATGAACTACCGGATCATCACAGAAGAGTGTCGGAGATGGTGATTGAGCGGGCAAAACGTCTGGTAGAGCATAAGAAAGATGTCACTATTTTTATTGACAGCATCACGCGTCTTGCAAGAGCATATAACCTTACGGTTCCTCCCAGCGGAAGAACTTTGACGGGTGGTCTTGATCCGGCGGCCCTGCACATGCCTAAGCGCTTTTTTGGCGCAGCCAGAAATATGCGTGAAGGGGGAAGTCTTACGATTCTTGCCACAGCGTTGGTAGATACAGGAAGTAAAATGGATGATGTGGTATATGAAGAGTTTAAGGGTACCGGTAATATGGAACTGATTCTTGACAGGAAACTCCAGGAGAAGAGAGTGTTCCCTGCGATTGATATTGCCAAATCGGGAACCAGAAGAGAGGATCTTTTGCTGACCACGGATGAACAGGAAGCAGTGTACATTATGAGAAAAGCGCTGAATGGTATGAAAGCCGATGAAGCTACAGAGAATATTCTGAATATGTTTACGAGAACCAGAAACAATCAGGAACTGGTGCAGCAGATACGAAAACAGAAATTTATCTAGGGAAAATGCAAAAAATAACGGAAACAACTTGCAATTCTTTTGGAGATATGTTATACTTTACAAGCTGTTTAAGTAGCAAAAAGCGAAATGATACAAAAAATAGATAAAATATAATCAGAAGAGGTGAAAACAATGAGAGAAGGAATCCATCCAACATATTATCAGGCAACAGTAACTTGCAACTGTGGAAATACATTCGTAACAGGATCTACAAAGAAAGATATCCACGTAGAAATCTGTTCCAAATGCCATCCTTTCTATACAGGACAGCAGAAAGCTGCAGCAGCTCGTGGACGTATTGATAAGTTCAATAAAAAATACGGTATTAACGCATAAGAAAATAAGAGGATTGGACGGGTTGAGGTTGATGAAATCTCAACCTGTTTTACTCTATGGAAAATTGCGATTGTGGAGGTAAGATGAAATCATCAAATATCGGTGGTCAGGCAGTCATGGAAGGTATCATGATGAGAAGCGGTGACCAGTATTCTGTGGGGGTTAGAAAGCCGGATGGTGAAATTGAAGTAAAAGTGGAGCCATATAACAGCTGGTCAAAAGATAGAAAATTATGGAAACTTCCCATATTTCGTGGTGTGGTTTCTTTTTTTGAATCCCTTGTGGTGGGTATGAAGTGTCTGATGTATTCAGCCAGCTTTTATGAAGATGAGGAAGAGGAACAGAAGAACAAAGACAAAATGACCCAGGAAGAATCAGCCCGGGCAGAAGCCAGAAAAGAGAAACAGGATCAGTGGATCATGTATGGTACTGTGGCTGTTTCTGTGGTTTTGTCCATAGCTCTTTTTATTCTGCTTCCTTATTTTATTGCCAGTGTTTTGCGGTGGATAACACAGTCTGAAGGTGTGATCGCAATTGCGGAAGCTTGTGTGAGAATGCTGATATTTTTGGGATATCTTCTTTTGATTTCACAGATGAAAGATATTCAGCGAGTTTTTATGTACCATGGTGCAGAACACAAATGTATCAATTGTATTGAACATGGATTGGAACTGAATGTGGAAAATGTCATGAAAAGCTCAAGAGAACACAAGCGTTGTGGAACCAGTTTTCTTCTGTTTGTAATGATCGTCAGTATTATTTTCTTCCTTTTTATCCGTGTGTCGTCTCCGTGGCTCAGAATAGTCGTGAGGCTGCTTCTCATGCCGGTGATTGCCGGAGTATCATATGAAATCATCCGTCTGGCAGGTAGAAGTGAACATCCGGTAATAGTTCTGTTAAGTAAGCCGGGGCTGGCACTACAGAAACTTACAACAAGGGAACCGGAACCTGAAATGGTAGAAGTGGCGATTCAAGCTGTAGAAGCAGTATTTGACTGGAAAGAATATCTGAAAGAAAATTTTCCGGATGGTGAAGAACAATGAATACATTTCGGGAATTATTAAAACTGGGAACTTCCAGTCTGGAAAAAGCCGGTGTACCGGATGCGGGATCTGATGCCTGGGCACTTATGGAATTTTCGTTTGGAATAGAAAAAGGCTATTATTTTCTGCATGAAGATGATAAAATAGAAAAAGAACAGCAGGAAGAATATGAGAAGCTGATTGCTGCAAGGGCAAAAAGGATTCCTCTTCAGCAGATTACGGGGACAGCATGGTTTATGGGGTATCCATTTTATGTAAATGAAAATGTATTGACTCCGAGATTTGACACAGAGATTTTAACAGAACAAGTAGGAAAGCTTTTAAAACCAGGAATGCGAATTCTGGATCTGTGTACCGGCAGTGGATGTATTCTTTTAAGCCTGTTGGCAGAATATCGGGAATGGAAGCTGGAAGGTGTCGGAGCGGATATTTCCAGAGCAGCATTGGATGTAGCGGAGAAAAATAAAAAGCGTCTGAATGTCAGAGCCAGAATGATCGAAAGCAATCTATTTTCCGATGTGGAAGGAAGCTTTGATTTGATTGTGTCCAATCCTCCCTATATAGCCACCGGTGAGCTGAAGAATTTGATGCCGGAAGTGAGGGATCATGAACCATGGCTGGCATTGGATGGAAAAGAAGACGGACTTTATTATTACAGGGAAATTACAAAGCAGGCAGCAGAATATTTGCGTGAAGGCGGATGGCTCTGTTTTGAAATAGGATATGACCAGGGGAAAGCTCTGGAACAAATTATGAAAGAGGCCGGTTACAGGGATATAAGGATCGGAAAAGATCTGTCAGGACTGGATCGGACAGCAATCGGTCGTATAGAATAGAAAAAATCAGGAGGAAAGAACATGTTTGATAAATTGGAGGATCTGCTGATTCGTCTGGAGGAAATACTCAGTGAACTGAATGAGCCAGGTGTGGCTAATGACCCTTCCAGATTTCAAAAACTGATGAAAGAACAGAGTGAACTGCAGCCAATTGTGGATGCTTATAAAGAATATAAAGGATGCCAGCAGACGGTAGAGGAAAGTCTGTCTATGCTGGATGAAGAAACCGATGAAGAGATGCGGGAGATGCTGAAAGAAGAATTGGCAGATGCAAAAAAGCGCATTGAAGAACTGGAGCATGAGCTGAAGATACTTCTCCTGCCGAAAGATCCGAATGATAACAGAAATGTAATCGTTGAAATACGTGCCGGTGCCGGCGGAGATGAGGCGGCTTTGTTTGCAGCAGAGATCTATCGTATGTATGTGAAATACGCGGAGACACAGCGGTGGAAGACGGAGATGCTTTCTCTGAATGAAAACGGCATTGGCGGTTTTAAAGAAGTAACATTTATGATCAATGGAAATGGAGCATATTCACGTCTGAAGTATGAAAGCGGTGTTCATCGTGTGCAGCGTGTTCCGGAGACTGAATCTGGAGGAAGAATTCATACCTCAACGATTACTGTTGCAATTATGCCGGAGGCAGAAGAGATTGATTTTGAACTGGATCTAAATGATTGTAAATTTGATGTGTTTCGTGCATCAGGAAATGGTGGTCAGTGCGTTAATACCACTGACTCTGCGGTACGTCTGACGCACATCCCTACGGGAATCGTGATTTCCTGTCAGGATGAAAAATCACAGTTAAAAAACAGAGATAAAGCTTTGAAAGTGCTGCGTTCCCGTCTGTATGATCTGGAACTTCAAAAACGACATGATGCAGAGGCTGAAGCAAGAAGGAGTCAGGTAGGAACAGGGGATCGTTCCGAAAAGATCAGAACCTACAATTTCCCGCAGGGGAGAGTGACAGATCATCGGATCAAACTGACACTTCATCGCCTTGACGGTATCCTGAACGGAGATCTGGATGAAATTATTGACAGTCTTATTGCGGCGGATCAAGCGGCAAAACTGGCAAATCTGCAGGAAGAAAACTGATAGAGAAAATCACATATAAATATAGTCATATCTGTAGGATGAAACGGAAGAGTGCTTTGGGAGGGAAAAATGAAGAAAACCACATTAGCGATTATGGCAGCAGGGATCGGCAGCAGATTCGGTAAGGGAATCAAGCAACTGGCACCTGTAGGGCCGAATGGTGAGATTATTATGGATTATTCAATCTATGATGCACTGGAAGCGGGATTTGACAGAATTGTATTTATTATCAGAAAAGATCTGGAGAAAGATTTCCGCGAGGTAATCGGGAAAAGGATAGAAAAGATCGCGGATGTAACTTATGTTTATCAGGAACTGGAGGATCTTCCGAAAGGCTTTACGAAACCGGAGGGAAGAACCAAACCCTGGGGAACCGGTCAGGCGGTGCTTTGCTGTAAAGATGTGATTCATGAGCCTTTCGCAGTAATCAATGCGGATGATTATTATGGGAAAGATCCTTTTGTAAAGCTGCATGATTATCTGGTACAGGAGCATCCGCAGAAAGATGGAAA
The DNA here is from genome assembly GCA_004556655.1 of Lachnospiraceae bacterium. GTDB lineage: Bacteria > Bacillota > Clostridia > Lachnospirales > Lachnospiraceae > Oliverpabstia. The sequence continues at coordinate 36,397 of SFGF01000010.1, forward strand.
AGAAGATATCTGTATGGCAGGTTTTGTCCTTAAAAACACTTTGAGTGAAAACGGAGGCGTTACCCGGGGAATCTGCAAGCTGGATCATAATAAAAAACTGTCAGGTATTCAGGAAACATTTCATATTGTAAAGACACCGGAGGGAGCAGGGGTAGAAACCGATACCGGTATAGAACCTCTGGATCCGGAAAGTCTGGTTTCTATGAATATGTGGGGATTTCAGCCGGAATTTTTGTCTGTACTGGAAGAGGGATTTGTATCATTTCTTCAGGGAATTCCGGCCGGTGATCTGAAAAAAGAATATCTGCTGCCGTCAAAAGTGGATCAGATGCTTAAAGCGGATAAAGCGGAGGTGACAGTTCTGAAAACACATTCGCACTGGTTCGGAGTGACTTATCAGGAAGACAGAGAATCCGTTGTAAAAGAAATACAGAAATTGATAGATCAGGGAGTATATGGCAACCGCCTTTTTGAAAAGTAGGAGGAAAAAATAATGGGTAAATATTTTGGAACAGATGGTTTCCGTGGTGAGGCAAATGTAGATCTTACAGTAGAGCATGCTTTTAAAGTTGGTCGTTTTTTGGGATGGTATTTTGGAAAAGATCATAAAGCACAGATTGTGATCGGAAAAGATACCAGACGAAGCAGTTATATGTTTGAGTATTCTCTCGTAGCCGGATTGACAGCTTCGGGAGCAGATGTATATCTTTTGCATGTGACTACCACCCCGAGTGTTTCCTATGTTGTGCGTACGGAAAATTTTGACTGTGGTATCATGATTTCAGCCAGCCATAATCCGTTTTATGATAATGGTATCAAAATCATCAATGGAAATGGACAGAAGATGGAAGCAGATGTGGAAGAACAGATTGAAAAGTATATTGATGATGAAAAACCCAGAATTCCTTATGCAGTGCGTGAGAATGTAGGGCGAACGGTAGATTTTTCCGCAGGAAGAAATCGTTATATCGGATATCTGATTTCTATTCCGACCCGTTCTTTTAAAAACTACAGAGTTGGTCTCGACTGTGCAAACGGAAGCGCTTCTTCCGTTGCGAAAAGCGTATTTGATGCTTTAGGGGCAAAAACCTATGTGATCAACAACGAACCGGATGGAACGAATATCAATACAAATTGCGGATCCACTCATATTGAAGTCATGCAGAAGTTTGTCAAAGAAAAACATTTGGACGTGGGATTTGCCTATGATGGTGACGCAGACAGATGTATCGCAGTGGATCATCTGGGGAATATTATAAATGGTGATCTAATTATGTATATCTGCGGTAAGTATCTGATGGAGCAGGGAAAGCTGGAACATAATACGATCGTTACCACAGTCATGTCAAATCTGGGATTGTATAAAGCGTGCGACAGAGAGGGAATCAAGTATGAACAGACTGCTGTTGGAGATAAATATGTGTGTGAAAACATGATGACGAATGGTCACAGTCTTGGCGGAGAACAGTCCGGTCATATTATTTTCAGTAAGCATGCTACTACAGGTGATGGTATTCTTACCTCACTGATGGTGATGGAGGTTATGATTGAAAAGAAACTTCCGCTGAATCTGCTGGCCTCAGAAGTTACTATTTATCCACAGCTTCTGAAAAATGTCCGGGTGTCTAATAAAGCGGCTGCAAGAAATAATGCAGCTGTGAAGGAAATTATTGCACAGGTTGAAAAGGAACTGGGCAGCGATGGAAGAATTCTGGTAAGAGAAAGTGGAACTGAGCCGGTAATCCGTGTTATGGTAGAAGCTAAAAAAGATGCGATCTGCAAAGAAATGGTTGATAAAGTGATCGATGTTATGGATAAAGAGGGTCTGATTCTATAATGAAAAAGTTTTTGGCGATACTGGGATGTCTGATTTTTATGGCGTCTGGCTGCAGCGATGACAAAACGGATCAATATTACGAGAGCGGTATTGCTGCTATTGAACAGGGAGATTATGATGCCGCTATTGAAGAGTTTGAACAGGTGATCCGGGCTGAAGAAAGATTGCCGGAGGCATACAGAGCATATGGAATTGCCTGGCTGTCCAAAAAATCTTATCCGGAGGCAATTGCTGCATTTTCCAGGAGCCTGAATTCCATGGATGATGAGAATGAAGAATTTGAAAAGGATGTCATGTATTATCTGGCTGAGGCCCGTTTACTGCAGGGAGAAGTGGATAAAGCACTGGAGGTTTATGGGGATATTCTGAAAAAGGGAGAGGATCCCCAGGCCTTTTTCCTGAGGGGAAAAGTGTATATGAACCGGAACGATTATGAGAATGCCGGAAAAGATTTTGCAAGAGCGGTAGAAGATTGTAAAGATTATAATCTGTATATTAATATATATCAGATTTATGCAGAAAAGAATAAGGCGATAGATGGTGATGTCTATCTGGAGCAGGCTCTGGCGATGGAGCCGGAAAACGGGGAAGACTATTACCATCGGGGCAGAATTTATGAATATCGGAAAGACTATGATAAAGCAAAAGAAGAGCTGATTCAGGCTTTGGATCTGGGATATGAGGATGCAATGCTTCTTTTGGGCAGAATTTATCTGAAGATGAATGATTCTGCCAGTGCAAGATCTATGTATAAGGAATATCTTTCACAGAGTGAAAATGGTGCCAGAGCGTACAATGGTCTTGCAATATGTGACATTTATGAGGAAAATTATGACAGTGCCCTTGAAAATATTCAAAAGGGTCTTGCGGAAAATAATTCTGAGGAAACAAGAGGACTTTTGTATAATGAAATTGTGGCATATGAAGGAAAATCTGATTTTGATACCGCAAAAGAAAAAATGAAAGTTTTTCTTGAACAATATCCGGATGATCCGGATGCTTTGAGAGAAAATGAATTTCTTTCTACCAGATAGCAGGAGGAATGCATATGTATGAGATGGGGGAACAGATGGAGCGGGTAATTCTTGTGGGAGTCCAGACCGGTGACGGGGACGATACCGTTCAATCATTGCTGGAACTGCGTGAATTGGCAGAAACAGCAGGTGCGGCAGCTGTAGGAACTGTAATGCAGAGCAGAGAGTCTGTTCACCCGGCTACGTATCTGGGAAAAGGAAAACTGGAAGAATTGAAAGAATTTCTTTATGATTTGGACGCTACGGGAGTAATCTGTGACGATGAGCTGTCACCGGCTCAGATGAATAATCTGGAACAGGAACTGGAATGCAAAGTAATGGATCGAACTATGGTGATACTTGATATTTTTGCCAGCCGTGCAAAGACAAGTGAAGGTAAAATACAGGTGGAACTGGCACAGCTTAAGTACAGAGCAGCCCGTCTGGTAGGCATGAGAGCTTCTCTTTCCCGTCTGGGAGGAGGAATCGGTACAAGAGGTCCGGGAGAAAAGAAACTGGAGATGGATCGTCGTATGATTCATGCCAGAATTGGACAGCTGAAAGAACAGCTGGAAGAGGTACAAAGACACAGAGAACTGATACGAAGTCAAAGGGAAAAAAAGCGAACCAAGGTTGCTGCTATCGTAGGTTATACCAATGCCGGGAAATCTACGCTGTTAAATCAGCTGACGGGATCGGATGTGCTGGAAGAAGATCAGCTTTTTGCTACTCTGGATCCAACTACCAGAGTGCTGGATCTGCCGGGAAAACAGCAGATTCTGCTTACAGATACCGTAGGTTTTATACGCAAACTGCCTCATCATCTGATAGAGGCATTTAAAAGTACCCTGGAGGAAGCAAAATTTGCTGATTTAATTCTTCATGTAGTGGATGCTTCCAATCCACAAAAAGAAGAGCATATGCATGTGGTATATGATACACTGCGTCAGCTTGGTGTATCCGACAAAAAGATAATCACATTGTTCAATAAACAGGATATCTGTACAGATAAAGAGCAGCTGCGGGACTTTCAGGCAGATTACGTATTGAATATTTCTGCCAGAAGCCGACAGGGGCTGGATGAGCTGAAAGAATTGTTAGAGCAGATTTTAAGAGAGGATCAGATTTATATTGAAAGACTGTATCCTTATGAGAAAGCAGGGATTATCGCGCAGATCAGGAGCTTTGGAGAAGTAATGGAAGAAGAGTATCTGCCGGAGGGAATTGCCGTGAAAGCGTATGTTCCGATGGAAATTTACAGTCAGATTTGAGAATACAGGTTTACAGAAGTATGTATGAAAGAGTAAGAAAACCTTGAAATCCGGGTGTATTGCGGTATATTCAAGGTTACATAATAAAGCACTATATATTGTGTTTGATAAAATAAAAACACAATATATAGTGCTTTTTCTATTGACAGTAAAGAGCTGGTTTGTTAGTATAGACATACACGCGTAAGAATGGAAACGATATAGTTGGTTTTCGATAGTTTTGGGTAAGAAAGGTTTTGGGGTAATAAGATGTTTGAAGTTGTAAAAAGAGATGGAGAAATTGCTGAGTTTCAGCTTAGTAAAATAACAGAGGCAATCCGAAAGGCATTTGCGGCCAATGAGAAGAATTATACACAGGATATGTTGGAGATGCTTGGACTCCGTGTTACTGCTGATTTTCAGAATAAAATCAGCAATGATCAGATTACTGTGGAAGCGATTCAGGATAGTGTGGAAAATGTACTGATTCAGTGTGGTTATGCGGAAGTAGCAAAAGCATATATTCTTTACCGCAAGCAGAGAGAAAAAGTTCGTAATATGAAATCTACGATTCTCGATTATAAAGAAATTGTCAACAGCTATGTAAAGGTAGAGGATTGGCGGGTAAAAGAGAATTCAACGGTGACTTATTCTGTTGGAGGTCTTATTCTCAGCAATTCCGGTGCAGTTACAGCAAATTACTGGTTGTCAGAGATTTATGATGTGGAGATTGCAGATGCACACAGGAATGCAGATATCCATATTCATGATTTATCTATGCTGACCGGGTATTGTGCGGGATGGTCACTGAAACAGCTGATTAAAGAAGGATTAGGCGGTATAGAAGGGAAGATTACATCGGCTCCCGCAAAACATTTAAGTGTATTGTGTAATCAAATGGTCAATTTCCTGGGAATCATGCAGAATGAATGGGCAGGAGCGCAGGCATTTTCCTCATTTGATACATATCTGGCTCCGTTTGTTAAAGCGGATCACCTGACTTATCCGGAAGTGAAAAAGTGTATTGAATCTTTTATTTATGGGGTAAATACACCAAGCCGTTGGGGAACTCAGGCGCCATTTTCCAATATAACACTGGATTGGACTGTGCCGGATGATCTGGCAGAACTTCCGGCCATTGTAGGCGGAACAGAGATGGATTTCAAATATAAAGACTGTAAAAAAGAGATGGATATGGTAAATAAGGCATTTATCGAGACAATGATCGAGGGAGATGCCAATGGACGTGGCTTTCAGTATCCGATTCCGACCTATTCCATTACAAAAGATTTTGACTGGTCAGACACAGAGAATAACAGATTGTTGTTTGAGATGACATCCAAGTACGGTACTCCATATTTCTCCAATTATATCAACAGTGATATGAAGCCAAGTGATGTGCGGAGTATGTGCTGTCGTCTGCGCCTGGATCTGCGGGAACTGCGTAAGAAAACAGGCGGTTACTTTGGTTCTGGTGAAAGTACCGGTTCGGTAGGTGTTGTAACCATCAATATGCCGAGAATAGCATATTTGTCCAAAGATGAGAAAGAATTTTTTGAACGTCTGGATCATATGATGGATCTGGCTGCGCGCTCACTGCATATAAAGCGAGAAGTAATAAGCAAGTTGTTGGAGGAGGGCTTGTATCCTTATACAAAGCGGTATCTGGGCAATTTTAATAATCATTTTTCGACCATCGGTCTTGTGGGTATGAATGAAGCCGGATTAAATGCAAGATGGATAGGGGCTGATATGTCTGATCAGAGAACCCAGGAATTTTCTAAAAAAGTATTGATCCATATGAGAGAACGTCTCTCCGATTATCAGGAAGAGTACGGAGATTTGTATAATCTGGAAGCAACTCCGGCAGAATCCACAGCCTATCGTCTGGCAAAACATGACCGGAAGCGTTGGTCGGATATCATTACGGCAGGTCATGAGGGTGATACTCCGTACTATACCAACAGTTCTCATCTTCCGGTGGATTATACATCCGATATTTTTGATGCTCTGGATATTCAGGATGAACTGCAGACTTTGTATACTTCCGGTACTGTATTTCATGCTTTTCTGGGAGAAAAACTTCCTGACTGGAAGGCTGCAGCTACATTAGTAAGGAAAATTGCGGAGAATTACCGTCTGCCTTATTACACGCTTTCACCGACTTATTCAGTATGTAAAGATCACGGCTATATAGCAGGAGAGCATTTTACCTGTCCGACCTGTGGAAAGAAATCAGAGGTCTACAGCAGAATCACCGGTTATTATCGTCCGGTCCAAAACTGGAACGACGGAAAAGCACAGGAGTATAAGAATCGTACGGTCTATGATATTTTGAATTCAAAGGCTTCGGTATCAGACACGGTGAGTAAGAAAAAGGAAGAAAAAGCAGAAAAACAGCCGCAGGCATCAAGAACAGCCGCTGAGATGAAATCGCGTTCGTCAAAGACAGCAGTTGTAACTATGTCCAAAGATGATATTAAAATTCAACATCCGGAGACTGTGAAATATCTTTTCACTACAAGCACCTGTCCAAATTGTAAAATTGCCAAGGAGATGCTTGAGGGAGAAGACTATCAGGTGATTGATGCAGAGAAAAACCCGGAACTGGTATCCCGATATGGTATCATGCAGGCGCCCACGCTTGTGGTAATTCAGGGGGATCAGATGAAAAAATATGTGAATGCATCTAATATTCAGAAATACGTGGATGAGGAATAAAAAATTATACATTTTGTCACAAAAAAGGATTGCTCTGATTTACCAGAGCAATCCTTTTGAAGTATATATGACTAAAAAATGTTTTTCAGGCGATTAATGCACCGCTTGTATTGAAAATATATGTTTCTCCGTCTATGATTTGAGTTCCGGTCAGCATAGCACCTGAGTCATCGAGATAATACAGGTTGTCGTCGTCTTCCAACCACCCGGTGAGCATGGCGCCTGAACTGTCCATATAATACCAGATACCGTTGATTTTCTGCCACCCGGTAAGCATAGCACCGGAACCGTTCATAAAATACCAAGTACCGTTGATTTTCTGCCACCCGGTGAGCATGGCACCGGAACTGTTCATATAGTACCAGGTATCGTTGATTTCTTGCCACCCGGTGAGCATGGCACCGGAACTGTTCATATAATACCAGATACCGTTGACTTTCTGCCACCCGGTAAGCATAGCACCGGAAGCATCCAGGAAATACCAGTTATTATTCAGATGAAGCCATCCGGTGGCCATCGCACCGCTGGACGTCAAATAATATTTTTTGCCGTTGAGTTCCAGCCATCCGGTCTGCATGACTCCGTTGCTGTCCATGTAATACCAGGTGCCGTTGACCTTCTGCCACCCGGTAAGCATAGCACCGGAAGTATCCAGGAAATACCAGTTATTATTCAGATGAAGCCATCCGGTGGCCATCGCACCGCTGGACGTCAAATAATATTTTTTGCCGTTGAGCTCCAACCATCCGGTCTGCATGATTCCGCTGCTGTCCATGTAATACCAGGCGCCGTTGACCTTCTGCCATCCGGTAAGCATAGCACCGGAAGTATCCAGGAAATACCAGTTATTATTCAGATGAAGCCATCCAATCGCCATCGCACCGCTGGACGTCAAATAATATTTCTTGCCGTTGAGCTCCAGCCATCCGGTCTGCATGACTCCCTTGCTGTCCATATAATACCAGGTGCCGTTAACTTTCTGCCATCCGGTAGTCATTTTTCCGTTTGCATCGTAATAATACCATTTGTTATCAATATACTTCCATCCGGCTGAGGTGCTGGAAGAATGATCCAGGAAAGTATGTCCTGCAACGCCGGTATTGTCGGTGGGTGGAGCGGAAGTGCCACTGGAAAGGTTCAGATAAGTGGCAATTCCTTTGGCATCAGCCTCGCCTATCTTTTTTAACATATTTTCGGAGTTCAGTTTTGATGCATCATTCCAGTTGTTGGCAAATCCATGTTCGATGATCACACCGGGAAGATTATTGATACGACAGTGTTTGACAATCCCATAATAATCCGCATAAGAGCCGTCAGGATATTTTGCACCCTCTTTTGTTAGTTCTTCCTGAAAGCCCATATTTTTAAAACCAAGACCTGTTAGTTCGTTCAGAATGGATTGCGCCAGATCGAGGGAAGCCTGTGCAGCGTCGTGATGATAATCATGGCTGGCATCCAGTTTGGGAACCATAGCCAATACACCACTTGCACTGGTGACGGTTTCTCCGGTTGCATTGACATGCTGGCTTACAAAAATATCAGCCTGTTTGTCAACTGCATAACGGACACGATTTTCAAGTGAAGGCTTCTCGTTCTGAGATACCTTTGTGGTGTAAACCGCAATATTGGCATAATTGGCTTCCAAAGCTTCTTTCGTGTAAGTGGTGATTTTATAATTGATAATAGCTTCATCGATTACAAAATCGCCCCAGTTTCTATATGTACCTGTACCGGCACTTCCGTGTCCCGGATCCAGTACAATGACCTTTTTCTGGTTGCTCGCAGTTAATGATTCAACCTGATCCGAAGTCTGCAAAGAAAGGGTGGAAGCAACGGAAACAGCCAACTCTTGAGTGTCTATTTCATCGTTAAGTGTGGTGGTAATTACACAATTATCAACAATTTCAGAATACTCTTCATCCAGAGAGAATGTGGCAGCAGCAGGTTCTGTGTTCAGTGCTTCTTCAAAATCTTCCTGATCCAGCTGGGTTCCGTTTTCCAATGGGAGAAGGCTGGTAGTATAATCTGTATCGTCGACAGAAAAATCAATTTTTTGAAAAGTCCTGCTTTCAGATGCAGGAAGTGAGAAAGAAATATAATTTTCAATAATCTGAAAAGCGGCTGTCTCTTCCTGTTCTCCGGACACTTCTGAAAAAAGCACAGCAGAATCAGGCGTGCAATCAGAATCCAGCTTGATCACTACGTTTTGTGTCAGTTGATCCTCAGACAGTTCTGCATACAAAAAAGCTGCCGGAATTTGTTCTGCACTGTCTGATAAAGACTCCTCCTGCTGAATTGCCTGTGAGCTACCTGTTATGGAAGCACTGACAGGCAATGAACACGATAAACTAAGCATACTGGCTAATGCCAGCGTCCATATTCGATTGTATTTTCTATTCATAATTCCCCTTTATAAATAATTCCTTTTGTAAATAGTTACTTAAATATTATACAATTGTAACAAATAAAATACAATCCTGTTTTTGCGATAATATATATTTTGTGTCATAAGAGAAGGAAAAAACAAAGACGGTAATTCATTTCAAATGTTTTTGGAATGGATTACCGTCTAAAGGTACTTATTTGTTATTATTTTGAACTTCTGCCAGTTTCATTGCCCGAACTTTCAGAGGAAGTCCGAACAGAGTGATAAATCCACTTGCATCATTGTGGTCATACATATCACCTGTTGTAAAGGATGCCAGAGATTCGTTATACAGGCTGTATGGGGAAGTGGTACCTGCCTTGATGATATTACCTTTATACAATTTGAATTTTACTTCACCGGTCACATATTTCTGCGTGGATTCAACAAAAGCCTGGATTGCTTCACGAAGAGGAGTAAACCATTTTCCTTCGTATACGATTTGTGCAAACTGGCTGCCCAGTTTCTTTTTAGCTTCCATTGTTTCACGATCCAGGATCAACTCTTCAAGCTGCTCATGTGCTGCCATCAGAATGGTTCCTCCGGGAGTTTCATATACCCCACGGGATTTCATACCAACGACACGATTTTCGACGATATCAATAATGCCGATGCCGTGTTTTCCGCCGAGAACATTCAGCTGTGTGATAATCTCAGAAACCTTCATTTCTTTTCCGTTGAGAGTTTTAGGAATACCGGCTTCAAAAGTCATAGTTACGTATTCTGCCTCGTCAGGTGCTTTCTCAGGAGTAACACCCATAACGAGCATATGATCAAAGTTTGGCTCATTTGCGGGATCTTCCAGTTCCAGTCCTTCGTGACTGATATGCCATAAGTTGCTGTCACGGCTGTAGCTGTGGCTGTGATCAAAAGGAAGATCAATACCGTGCTGTTTACAATAATCAATTTCATCTTCACGGGACTGCATAGTCCATACATCTGTCATACGCCATGGAGCAATAATTTTCAGATCAGGAGCAAGTGCCTTGATAGCCAGTTCAAAACGAATCTGATCATTTCCCTTTCCGGTTGCACCGTGACAGATCGTAGTAGCGCCTTCTTTTCTTGCAATTTCAACCAGACGTTTTGCGATAACAGGACGTGCCATGGAAGTTCCCAGCAGATATTTATGTTCGTATACGGCACCAGCCTGCACACATGGCATTATAAAATCATCACAGAATTCATCGATGATATCTTCAATATATAATTTAGAAGCTCCTGAAAGTTTTGCTCTTTCATCCAGACCTTCCAGTTCTGCTCCTTGTCCACAGTTGATACAGCAGCAGATCACTTCATAGTCAAAGGTTTCTTTCAGCCACGGAATCAATGTTGTGGTGTCGAGACCGCCGGAATACGCTAAAATAACTTTTTCTTTCATGATAATATGTTCCTCCTGATATAATAAGTTTGATATAGATGAAGGGAATAAAAAGAAAGATGTATTTTTATTCACCGATATTCAAAAGAAAATACAATTTTAACAGGTGCTAATGAATATCACATGGCATAATATACATCATATTACGGGAAAAAGCAATAGGCAAATGAAAAAAAATAAAAAAACTTGCATAATATACAGCAATGATGTATAATTATGCAAGCCTGATAAATCGGAACAATAAAAATTTCTTTACTTTACTGTTTAGAGAGCGTAAAATAAGGAAACGATGTCGGATATTCCGTGTTTTTGTGGGAAAACCTCCGGGATGACAGAGAATCAGGATGATGTAATTACATATTATAAGGAGAGTAACCATGATCAAAGTAGGAATTATTGGTGCTACAGGATACGCAGGATCCGAACTGGTAAGAATCCTTCTGGCACATAAAGAAGCAGAAATCGTATGGTATGGTTCTAGAAGCTATATCGATCAGAAATATGCATCTATTTATCAGAATTTTTTTCAGCTGGTAGATGCGAAATGTATGGATGATAATATGGCAGAACTGGCAAAGCAGGTGGATGTGATTTTTACTGCAACTCCCCAGGGACTGTGTGCTTCCTTAATGAATGAGGATATATTATCAAAAACAAAAGTAATTGATCTGAGTGCGGATTTCCGTATCAAAGATGTAAAAGTCTATGAAGAATGGTACAAGATTGAGCATAAATCTCCACAGTATATTGACGAAGCTGTTTATGGATTGTGTGAGATCAATCGGGAAGACGTAAAAGGAGCCAGATTGGTGGCAAATCCAGGATGTTATACTACCTGTAGTATTCTTACCTGTTATCCGTTGGTAAAAGAAGGTCTGATTGATCCGGATACGATCATCATTGATGCAAAATCAGGAACTTCCGGAGCAGGAAGAGGAGCGAAGGTGGACAATCTTTTCTGCGAAGTCAATGAAAATATGAAAGCATACGGAGTGGCAACGCACCGTCATACACCGGAGATTGAAGAACAGCTGGGTTATGCTTGTGGTAAACAGATCAGGCTGAATTTTACGCCTCATCTGGTTCCCATGAATCGAGGAATTCTGGCTACTGCTTATGCTGCTTTGACTAAGGAAGTGACTTATGAAGAAGTGAAAGCAGTTTATGATAAATATTATGCAGAGGAAAAATTTGTCCGTGTCCTTGAAAAAGATGTATGCCCCCAGACAAAATGGGTGGAAGGAAGCAATTATGTAGATGTAAACTTTAAGATTGATCCAAGAACCGGACGGATCATTATGATGGGTGCTATAGACAATCTGGTCAAAGGTGCAGCCGGGCAGGCGGTCCAGAATATGAATCTTATGTTTGGACTGAAAGAGAGTGAAGGGCTGGAACTGGTACCAATGTTCCCATAAAGTTCTATTTGAAAATATGTGAGGAGAAAAAATATGAAAATAATAGATGGCGGTGTTACCGCAGCAAAGGGATTTCTTGCAGCAGGCCTTGCGGCAGGAATTAAAAAAGGAAATACGAAAGATATGGCCATGGTGTACAGTGAAAAACCCTGTGTGGCAGCAGGAACATTTACTACCAATATTGTAAAAGCTGCCCCGGTAAAATGGGATCAGGATATTGTATACAATCATCCGACAGCCCAGGCAATTGTATGTAACAGCGGTGTGGCAAATGCCTGTACAGGAGAAGAAGGTCTTTCCTATTGTAAAGAGACAGCGAAAATTGCAGCAAAAGAACTGAATATTCCGGAGGATGCGGTTCTGGTAGCATCTACTGGTGTGATTGGAAAGCAGCTCCCGATGGATTTACTGGGGCAGGGGGTGAAAAAACTGGTTCCACTGCTTTCTCCTTCAAGAGAAGCAGGAGCTTTGGCAGCTCAGTCGATTATGACAACGGATACAGTGTCCAAAGAAGTGGCAGTATCACTGGAGATCGGGGGAAAAACAGTAACTCTGGGCGGAATGTGTAAAGGTTCCGGTATGATTCATCCGAATATGTGTACTATGCTTGGATTTGTGACAACAGATGCAGCCATTTCCAAAGAATTGCTGCAGAAAGCTCTGAGTGCAGTAGTAAAAGATACTTACAATATGGTATCTGTAGATGGAGATACTTCTACTAATGATACAGTTCTTTTACTTGCCAACGGTATGGCCGGTAATCAGGAAATTACAGAGGAAAACGAGGATTATCAGAAGTTTCTGGAAGCACTTCTGTATGTCAATACCTGTCTGGCAAAGAAAATTGCTTCTGATGGAGAAGGTGCAACTGCGCTGTTTGAAGTAAAAGTTATTGGAGCAGAAAGTAAAGAACAGGCAGTGATTCTGAGTAAATCTATCGTTACGTCCAATCTGACGAAAGCGGCTATTTACGGACACGATGCCAACTGGGGACGTATTTTATGTGCGATGGGCTATTCCGGAGCAATCTTTGATCCGGAAAAAGTAGATCTCTATTTTGAGAGTGCAGCAGGAAAGCTCAAAATCATAGAAAATGGTGTTGCTACCGATTATAGTGAGGAGACAGCGACTAAGATTTTATCGGAAAAAGAAGTGACGGCAATTGCCGATATCAAGATGGGTGAATCATCTGCTACTGCATGGGGATGTGATCTGACTCATGAATATGTAACAATCAATGCAGATTATCGCTCATAAATGAATGCATGTGTGACAGCAGGCAGTGTCTGTAGAAATAACATGACAGGATGGAGGAGAAATGATGGTTAATTCAGAATATTTACAGAAGGCAGAAGTGCTGATTGAAGCACTTCCTTATATCCAGCGGTTTAATCGAAAAATCATAGTAGTAAAATACGGTGGAAGTGCAATGGTGGATGAGAACCTGAAACGTCAGGTCATTCAGGATGTAGTTCTTCTGAAGCTGGTCGGATTCAAGCCGATCATCGTCCATGGCGGAGGAAAGGAGATCAGCCGTTGGGTGGGAAAAGTCGGTATGGAGCCGAAATTTATCAATGGTCTTCGGGTGACAGATAAAGATACGATGGAAGTTGCCGAGATGGTTCTTGGAAAAGTAAACAAAGAGCTGGTTACGCTGGTACAGTCCCTTGGAGTGAAAGCAGTGGGAATCAGCGGAAAAGACGGTGGACTTCTGACGGTAGAGAAAAAATATTCAAACGGAGAAGATATCGGTTTTGTAGGAAATATTACAAGTGTTAATCCCAAAGTAATCTATGATCTTTTGGAGAAAGATTTTCTTCCGATCGTTTGTCCGGTTGGAATGGATGGAGAGTTTCAGACCTATAATATCAATGCGGATGATGCGGCATGTGCGATTGCAAAAGAGGTGAAAGCGGAAAAACTGGCTTTCCTTACGGATATTGAAGGGGTATATCTGGATCCGCAGGATCCTTCTACACTGCTTTCTAAATTGTTTGTAGCAGAGGCAAAAGAACTGATTGCCAATGGAAATGTAGGCGGCGGCATGATCCCGAAACTTCAGAATTGTATTGATGCGATCGAACAGGGCGTTTCCCGTGTGCATATTCTGGATGGAAGGATTCCACACTGTCTGCTTCTGGAAATCTTCACAAATAAAGGTATTGGAACTGCTATTTTACGAAAGGATGAGATGAAAGACTATGATGTCATGCAGTAAAGAATATATGGATCAGGCAGAACAGGTAATTCTGCATACTTACAACAGGTTTCAGATTGTTCTGGAGAAAGGACAGGGAGTTCGCCTGTATGACGTGGAAGGGAAGGAGTATCTGGACTTTGCAGCAGGTATTGCTGTATTTGCACTGGGTTACAATAATCCCAAATACAGCCAGGCACTGAAAAATCAGATCGATAAAGTGATACACACATCTAATCTGTATTATAATATTCCTATGATAGAAGCAGCCCAAAAACTTGTGAAAGCTTCCGGTCTGTCAAAAGTGTTTTTTACGAACAGTGGTACCGAGGCAATCGAGGGTGCAATCAAGGTGGCACGTAAATATGCGTATCTGAAAGACGGATGTACAGATCATGAAATTATCGCTATGGATCATTCTTTCCATGGAAGAAGTCTGGGTGCTCTTTCCGTAACAGGAAATGCACATTATCAGGAACCATTTAAACCTTTGATCGGAGGCGTGAAATTTGCGAAGTTTAATGATCTGGAAAGTGTAAAAGCACAGATTACAGATAAAACCTGTGGTATTATAATGGAGACTGTGCAGGGAGAAGGCGGTATTTATCCTGCGGATCCAGAATTTATCAAAGGAGTAAGAAAACTTTGTGATGAGAAAGATATTTTGCTGATTCTGGATGAAATCCAGTGTGGTATGGGCAGAACCGGTGATATGTTTGCCTGTCAGGGATACGGTGTTATGCCGGATGTTATGACATGTGCAAAAGCATTGGGATGCGGTGTGCCGGTAGGTGCGTTTGTACTGAATGAAAAGACGGCGAATGCATCCTTGGTTCCGGGCGATCATGGAACTACTTATGGAGGTAATCCATTTGCCTGCGCAGCTGTGAGCAAGGTATTTGATTTGTTTGAGGAAGAAAATATTATTGAGCACGTGCGTCAGATTACCCCATATCTGGAGAAAAAATTGGATGGTCTTGTAGAAAAATACGATTTTATTACCAAAAGACGTGGAAAAGGACTGATGCAGGGATTGGTTCTGGAAGGAAAGCCGGTAGGAGAAGTGGTAACAAAAGCCATTGAAAATGGTCTTCTGGTGATTTCAGCAGGTTCCAATGTATTACGTCTGGTACCGCCGCTCGTAATCACAGAAGCAGACATCGATGAAATGATTGAAAAGCTGGAAAAGAGTCTATAAGAGAAAATTTACTATTGATACAAAACTGTTTTGAACGAAAAAGACTGATATGGGAACCGAAAGGTTTATATCAGTCTTTTTGACGTCATTCCTCTGTCTTGCCATGATCTTCCGCCTGTGCTTTTCGATATTGCTGAGGCGTCAGTCCATGGGTACTTTTAAACAGAGATGTAAAAGTGTTTGGTTTTTGAAAGCCGCACATCAGGGCAATTTCCTGAACAGAGTAATTGGTAGTCTCCAACAGCCGCCGTGCATTTGCCAGCCGCAGGCGGGAAAGATATTGGTGGGGAGACACACCAATTGCTTTTTTGAAAGCAGAAATAAAATATGTCGGGGAAATATTACACAAATCTGCGAGCATATTGATCGTCAGAGGTTCTGTGTAATGGGTGTTGATGTATGAGGCGATCTGGAACATTCCTTTTTGATAACTGTAAGAAGAGGGCTCTACCTGGTGCGCATCGGCACTTCCCGCTTCCGCTAAAGATGCAGCGAGAAGATATGACAGTGCCTGAAGTTTTCTGACATCACAGGCTTCTTTTCGGTTGAATTCTCTTTTAAAATATTGAACATAAGTTTTAATATCTTCCGTAAGAGGCATTCTCACATCGAGGTTCCAGTCCTCGTACTTCAAATTCTTCCGTATATCTTCAAAATAAACTTTATCGATGACGATAGTATCATAGGGGGTATTGGATACCCGAAGTTTCGTTCCATGAATATCGCCAGGATTGGAAGGATATACATATCCGGTTTCTCCGTAATAAGTTTGTCCTTTCAAAATCAGCATAGGGATCGGACCGTAAGGTATCAGAAACTCATAATCAACGTGTGAGTGCTGATAGGAAACAGTTTTCTGTCCCGGCTGTACGCCAGTAGAGGCGATTGAAATTACATTACTATAATAATGAAGACATTGCTCTGCAAGAAAAGTTTTGTCCGGATGATGCGCTGCAAATAAATGTTCAGGGGAATGGGTCATACGAGAACCTCCTATCTGAAAATCATTTTTTTTATTATGCAGTGGTATATGCATTTTGAAGCATTAATTGATTAGTGTTATTATATCATAAATAATGCAAGGGTAAATGTTGGAGAAATCTGAAAATCAATATTTACTCGGATTATTATGTTAAAATACGGTGAATATATTCAGTTTTGCGGAAGATTTTATTATAATAAGTGTGACAAAGGGGAAAATAATGAACCTTTATGTCAAAATAATAGATATAATAGAAAGCAGTAGAACGATTGGTCCGGCAGTTATGAGAATAACTTGCCGGACTAATCCGTTTAGCGGGAATCGGAATGAATGACAAGAAGATCGTTTTCCAGAATAATGGTATCTCCTTTGGGGGCAATCAAAAAAATAATTAATAAAATTCGGAATAAAAACGATTTTTTCTCACATACTAACTGAGAAATTCAAAAAAGGAGGTATGTGTAATGCCAGCATTAAAATGTACAGCAGTAAAATGCGTATACAATAAAGAACAGCTTTGTTCGAAAGGTGATATCCAGGTTCAGGGTGATCATGCGCAGTCCATGGATGAGACAGCATGTGGAAGCTTTAGGGAACGTTCAGAAAGTAATTTTGCGAATGATACCGGTTGTGGCTGTTCTACGATCGAGGTAGGATGTACCGCATGCACCTGTAAGTTTAATGAAGATAAATGTTGTCATGCAGGTGCGATTGATATTACCGGTGCTTCTGCATGTACCAGCAAAGAGACCTGCTGCAGCACTTTTCAGTGTAAATAAAAAGTTTATAAGACTTTCCTATGATATAAAAAAGAGGTGCGTACAGCACCTCTTTTCACTTGCAATATAAGAAAGACTCTTCGAAGAATCACATTTATTAGGATAGATCAGCTTTAACCTGGAATGGAAAAACAATCTGAACCCCATTTACATAGATGATAACCTCCTGACAGGAACCACTCACCTGATACGAAAGGGAAGCGGTAACAGGATCCCCGTCTTTGGAGGCAATATCTGCTGGTAAAAGATTTTCAATATAATAGGGATCACAAACCGTCTTACCGTCCAGAATCTGAAAGCTCATCTGATCATACAGAATAGGATCATCATATCCGATGTTCTGATAAGTATAATTGATTACGATTACTTTTTCCGGATTAGAAGAATCAAAATCACTTCGTTCATCGGTTACTTTCACGCTGTTGATACAGAAGGTGGCCATATCCTGATTATCCTGTCGGAGCGTGATGGTTTCGCCAACCTGATAGGAGGGAACCTGATCAAGGTTTTCCGGGTATTCTTGATTCGGGGTGGCTTCTGTTTGAAGATTTTCCGGATTGGCATCCAGAAAACCATTTTCAGCAACATCCAGATCGATCAACATAGCATTCAGGGTTTCCATATCAGCCTGTGGAATTTCCCAGGTATCATTTTCGGTTTTGACCAGAGAAACAGTAGCAGTTTTGGCGTCAGCGTAAGTAATCTGCTGCATTGCTTCCTGATAAGTTTCAAGCATCATTTTCTGATAAGGGTCATCTGTAGTTTCATCACCGGATTCGTAAGAAGCAATTTGGTAGAGCTGCTCAATTTTATCAGGCATAATTTCCTGCATTTTTGTGTAAAGCTCCATTTGCTGAGTTTCCAGTGTTATGGTATAATAATCTTCAGTTTGTTCTGCATTCGTCACCTGATATTTTGTGCTGCCAAACATATTTTTCCACAAATCCGTATAATCCTGATATAGCTGAGGCGATACTAGCTCGGATCCGGGAGTGCCTTGCGTCTGCTCGAGAAATGAAGGCAGCTGGGAGGAGATATAATCATTATAGGACGTGAGTAAAGTATCTTCGGATTCTCCGGAAAGCTGTGAATATGCGGCAACATCACCCTTATAGTAGCAGTTCAGATAAGCAGCAGTATAGTCAGCTGCGTTGAATTCTTCATTTTGGATTTCAGATTTCTCCGGCTCCGGTTCTTTGGCGGTATCTTTTGTACTGCAGCCGGTTAAAGATACCAGCAGTGTACAAGCTGTTATGATAGAAAGTATAGATTTCATTTTCATAGTGGTTTCTCCTTTTACATATTTGATGAAAATATGTTGATGATTGTAGTCTGAAATATCATCGGCTACATGCTTTTTCATTATAGCAGATTTTCGGAGATATACAAGTTACGTCAAAAGAAGATTAATGAAATCGTAAATATTGATAAGATGAATTGTATTAGGAAAGAAAGTGTTAATGATAAAACAAAGAAAAACGAAAATAAAAGCAAAAATTGCTTGACATCATCCAACAGGTATGATATTTTATACAGGTATGAAAAACAAAGAAGAGTATCCGCTCTCACCTTAGCACAACAGAGTGACTATGGTTAATAAGAACGATAAAAGTATCGTATGATTTTGAAGCGGATAGTCTGTCTATCTGCTTTTTTTGATGGAGGTGTACTACTATTAGCGAGTTAATGATTAACGAGCAGATCAGAGACAGAGAGGTGCGTCTGATCGGCGAGAATGGGGAACAGTTGGGAATTATGTCTGCGAGAGATGCGTATAAACGTGCGCAGGAAGCAGGATTGGATCTGGTAAAGATCGCACCTACGGCAAAGCCGCCTGTATGTAAGATCATCGATTATGGAAAATACAGATATGAGATGGCCAGAAAAGAAAAAGAGGCCAGAAAAAAACAGAGAATCATTGATGTAAAAGAAGTCCGGTTGTCTCCCAATATTGATACCAATGACTTGAATACAAAAGTCGGTGCTGCAAGGAAATTCATTTCTAAGGGAGATAAAGTAAAAGTAACACTGCGTTTCCGCGGAAGAGAAATGGCTCATATGCAGAGCAGTAAGTACATTCTGGATGAATTTGCAGAAAAGCTGTCTGACATTGCGGTTGTGGAGAAAGCGCCAAAAGTGGAAGGCAGAAGTATGACTATGTTTTTAACTGAAAAACGTTAAAATAGAATACCAGGTAAATTAAGGAGGAATATAAAATGCCAAAAATTAAAACAAGCAGAGCAGCTGCTAAACGTTTCAAAACTACAGGTACAGGTAAAATCGTAAGAAATAAAGCTTATAAAAGCCATATCTTAACAAAGAAAACTCAGAAGAGAAAGAGAAATCTTCGTAAAGCAGCAGTGCTGGATCAGACAAACGTTAAGAACATGAAGAAAATCTTACCTTATTTATAAGATCGAGTTTGAAGGAGGAAAATAAGAAATGGCAAGAATTAAAGGCGGATTAAATGCAAAGAAAAAACATAATAGAGTTCTGAAGCTGGCTAAAGGCTACAGAGGAGCAAGATCAAAACAGTACAGAGTTGCAAAACAGTCTGTTATGCGTGCCCTGACAAGTTCCTATGCAGGAAGAAAACAGAAAAAACGTCAGTTCAGACAGCTGTGGATTGCGCGTATCAACGCAGCAGCAAGAATGAATGGTCTGTCCTACAGCAAATTTATGTATGGTCTGAAACTGGCTGGTGTTGAGCTGAACAGAAAAGTTCTGGCTGACATGGCTATCAACGATGCAGAAGGCTTCGCTACACTGGCTGAGCTGGCTAAGAGTAAACTGGCTTAATTTATTTGATTATATGGCTCCGGAAAGATGATCTTTCCGGAGATTTTTTTATTATAAGATTGCAGGATTTTTCATACATATTAGTAATGAAAGTAGTTTTAAAGACTGCAATAAATATCAGGCAGGGCTGACGTGGCAAAAGTAAAGTGTCGCAATTGTTGGGTGGAAAGAGTAGCCATGGGTGTTTTTGGAATTTTATTATGTGTAGTATATGTGAGTGGGGCGAGCAGAAAAACAGGGCAGACAGATCTGGAAACTTCAGCGAAATGTTCGGATGAAATGCCGCAACTTGCACTTACTTTTGATGATGGTCCCAGTGAATATACGATTACATTGTCTGAAGGATTGAAGGAAAGAGGTGTGCAGGCTACTTTTTTTCTATTGGGTGAAAATATGGAAAGAAATGAAGCGGCGGTAAAACAGTTGGCGCAGGATGGTCATCTTCTGGGCAATCATTCTTACCATCACGTGCAGCTGAATAAGCTTTCCCAGAGCAAGGCATGTCAGGAAATTGTGAAGACGAATAATCTGATTTATGAGTATACGGGAATCTATCCTATGTATGTTCGTCCTCCCTATGGGGAATGGGATACCAAACTGGACTGTGGAATTGATATGATACCTGTATTCTGGAGTGTGGATTCCTTGGACTGGAAACTGAAAAACACGGATCAAATCGTTAAAAAGGTGCTGGCACAGGTAGAAGACGGGGATATTATACTGATGCATGATGGTTATTCTACATCTGTGGAAGCAGCATTTCAGATTGTTGATAATTTGAAAAAAGAAGGTTTTCGTTTTGTGACAGCTGACAAAATGATTGTTGATTGAGATAAGATTCTCTGCTACAATGTCAGGAGAACGAAAGTTTGTTGTTTTACAGGAGAAAGCACAGATGGATTTATTTGATTATATGAAAGAGACCGCGTTGGAAAATGAATCACCACTGGCTTCGCGGATGCGTCCAACTACTTTGGAAGAAGTGGTTGGACAGGAGCATATTATTGGTAAAGATAAATTACTTTATCGGGCGATCAAAGCTGACAAATTGGGATCAGTGATTTTCTATGGACCGCCGGGGACAGGGAAAACTACACTTGCCAAAGTAATCGCCCATACGACCAGTGCACATTTTACACAATTAAATGCAACTACTGCAGGTAAGAAAGATATGGAAGAAGTGGTCAAAGAAGCGCAACAGCGACTGGGAATGTATGGGAAGAAAACCATTCTTTTTGTGGATGAGATTCATCGTTTCAATAAAGGGCAGCAGGATTATCTTTTGCCTTTTGTAGAAGATGGAACTTTGGTGTTGATTGGTGCAACCACAGAGAATCCATACTTTGAAGTCAATGGTGCATTGATTTCCCGCTCGATTATTTTCGAGTTAAAATCTCTGGAGAAAGAGGATATTAAAAGGCTTTTGATGCGTGCTGTGACAGATGAGAAAAAAGGGCTGGGAAGTTACAATGCGGTGATTTCGCCGGATGCACTGGAATTTCTTGCTGACATTTCCGGAGGAGATGCCAGAGCAGCGCTCAATGCGGTGGAACTGGGAGTACTGACAACGGAGCGGAGTGCTGACGGAAAGATACATATCGATCTCGAAACTGCTTCTGAATGTATTCAGAAAAGGGTGGTAAGATACGATAAGACAGGAGATCAGCATTACGATACCATATCAGCATTTATAAAGAGTATGAGAGGTTCAGATCCGGATGCTGCTGTTTACTATCTGGCAAAGATGCTGTATGCCGGAGAGGATATCAAGTTTATATCCAGAAGGATCATGATCAGTGCTGCTGAGGATGTAGGAATGGCAGACCCTCAGGCTCTGGTGGTTGCTTCCGCGGCTGCACAGGCTGTAGAGAGAGTCGGTATGCCCGAAGCACAGATTATTTTGGCGGAGGCAGTGAACTATATTGCCTGTGCTCCGAAAAGCAATGCTTCCTGCCTTTCGATTGGTGCTGCTATGGAATCAGTGAAAAACCGAAAAACCACAGTTCCGCCGCATTTGCAGGATGCACATTATAAAGGATCTGCCAAACTTGGACACGGAGTGGGATACAAATATGCTCATGATTATCCCGAACATTATGTGAAGCAGCAATATCTTCCCACAGAGATAGAAGGGGAAAGATTTTACTGCCCTACGGATATCGGATATGAAAAACAGGCGGGGGAGAGAATTGAAAGACTCAGGAACCGTGAGTAGAAAATTCAGCGAAGGTTTTTCTTGAGAAAAATGTGTAGTGGATGAAAGAATATGGTCTGTTGAAGGAGAACGATCTGACTCTGAGGCAGACTATATTCTTCCATCCACTTTTCTCATTATACGCAATTGTCAGGAAAGTGTTTCCATAAGATATGCATAGATTTCCTGATTTTTTTTTGTCCAGTGGCTGCAGAAAGATTTTGCTATATCTTCTGTGGGAACGGTAAGCTCCAGATTGATCAGAATCGTTTTCTTTTCACGAACCTGGCACTGTACAACATATTCCTGTTCCGGAGTACGATAGTATTCGGCTTTAATGGAATTCGCATTCCGCATTTCATAATCATTTTCTTTCAGATAAGTATTGATTTCTTCACGGATCTCATCAGAGATTTTTTTCTCGAAATAGGAAAGAGTAGTCCGTCCTTCTTCTGTTGTCTGATAACAGGTGCTGGTACCCTGCTTTTTTTCTTCCATCAGTTTACTTTCCAATAGTTCATTGATTGTCTGCTGTACATGAAAGTAACTGGTGTATCCATGGTCAAGGAAAAAGTTGGTGATCTGGTTGTTGGATAACGGAAAGTTTACCTTTTCCAGCATATATAAAATGATAATTTTGTAAAGAGTAGAAGATTTTTCAATCATGGGGAATGTCCTCCTTCGCGTATTTTCCCTGCCACGTATTGCGCATCTTCATCCGGTGATGAAGTTCATTGAGAACTGTGCGTTTGGCACCGCTCCACAAAGGAGCAATCAACAGATCTTTCGGTCCGTCACCGGTGACACGATGAACAACAATTTTTGGTGAAAGATGTTCCAGACAGGCAATGACAAGATCCAGATATTCATCCTGAGATAAAATCTCAAATTTGCCGGCCAGATAATCTTCTGCAAGATCTGTATTTTTCAGAACATGAAGTAACTGCATCTTGATTCCCTGAATCGGCTGCGTGTTCAGGTATGTGATTGTCTCCAGAATCTGTCTTTTGCTTTCGCCCGGAAGACCAAGGATTGTGTGGACGATAACTTCCAGGTTTCGAAGACGCAGCTGTCTGACAGCCTCTTCAAAACAACTGAGAGGATAGCCTCTGCGGATATATCGTGCGGTATCCTCGTGAATGGTCTGCAGTCCCAGTTCGACCCATACAGGCTTTTGATGGTTCAGTTCGGCAAGAAGATCGAGAACCTCTTCTCCCAGACAGTCCGGACGTGTGCCGATACTGAGAGCAACCACATCAGGGTAGGAGATTGCTTCTGTAAAAATTTTACGTAAATATTCTGTGGGAGCATAAGTGTTGGTGTATGCCTGAAAATAAGCAATAAATTTGGCAACAGGACGTTTGGACTGTATCAGTGCTTTCTGATGTTCGATCTGCGCTGTGATACTTTCACAGGCATCACCGGCAAAATCACCGGATCCTCCCGCACTGCAGAAAATGCAGCCTCTTGTGCCGATTTTACCATCCCTGTTGGGACATGTCATACCGCCGTTTAAGGTAAGTTTGTATACTTTCTCCCCGAATCGTTCTCTGAGCATATAATCCAGAGAGTGATAAGGCTTTTCCAGCCATTTCATAACGTGTTACCATCCTTGACTTTTCTCTTATCATAACATTGGAAAGAAATGATTTCAAGGTCTTGTACATACTTGAGTTTCCGCAGTCTTATCCACAAAACGCTAAATCTGTTGTATTGATTATACACAACTTTCAAAAAACACCCAAAATATAAGGAATCCTGTTCCTT
>SFGF01000077.1 GCA_004556655.1 Lachnospiraceae bacterium
AAAAAATGTCAGGGAGGTCACCCAGACCGGATTTCGGACGGACTGACTACAGGTTCAAGATAAATGATAATTTTGGGATGCTTCATGAAACAACCCTGAGAGACTTTATTGAGCTACTTGTAAAAAGAAATAAAAAATCATATAATAAATCAAAACTATAATTAATTTATCTTTTCATCCGCATTTTTTTGCATTTGGAAATTCTATATGATATGATGTATCTAAATTTTTATAGAAAGTCCGGTGAGAAAATGCGTATTTTAATTTGTGATGACGATACTCTAATAATTGAACTATTACAGAAATATATTGAATCCTACTTCGAATCAAACCATTTAAAATGTCCCGAGTTAGTTTCATTTACCAGTGGTGAATCTTTATTGGCGGATAAAGAAGAAAAAGATATTGTTTTTCTGGATATTGAAATGCCCGGTATGAATGGAATTTATGTAGGAAATGAATTAAAAAAAGCAAACAAAAATGTCATCATTTTTGTTGTTACTTCTTATTCTGAATATTTGGATGAGGCAATGCGTTTTCATGTGTTCCGCTATCTTTCCAAACCTTTAGACAAACAACGTTTTTTCCGAAATATGAAAGATGCCTTGGCTTATTTCAATTCCATTACTACCATAATCCCTGTTGAAACTAAGCAGGGAGTATATTCGTTTCCTGCTTCGCAGATTATTGCCATAGAAGCACAAGGACGAAAAGTTATTGTACATACGACCCGGCAGGATTTTGACTCTATTCATAATATGAATTACTGGTTGGAACATCTCCCTAAAAACAGCTTTTTCCAGACACATCGGAGTTTT
The DNA here is from genome assembly GCA_004556655.1 of Lachnospiraceae bacterium. Classification (GTDB taxonomy): domain Bacteria; phylum Bacillota; class Clostridia; order Lachnospirales; family Lachnospiraceae; genus Oliverpabstia. The sequence continues at coordinate 819 of SFGF01000077.1, forward strand.
ATTATCAATTTCGAACATGTAGTGGACTTTGATCATTCCACCATACATTTATCAGCTCAGCAAATTACCGCTTACCTGACACGTAGAAAATATAGTTCCTTTAAAAATGCTTATTTAATATATCTGGAGAGTATGAGGTAAATATAGATGGAACATATTATTTTGCTCTTTTTTAGTTTTTTTACAGAGGCAGTTATACTATGGCAATACGCATCCAGTCTTTTTACTCCCTCTCATAGTAGTAAAATAAGGTTGGCATTATTAAGTACTCTTTATGCAATAATGTTTCTTCTTTCCCTCCTTGGACAAACAGGGCTTAATATTATCAGCTTTTTTGTGATTAACACTGCTTTTCTTTATGCGTTGTTTAAACTCAAGTTGTTATTAGCCCTCTTCCATTCTGCTATACTTACAGCAATTATGGGGATATCTGAACTTGCAGTTTTCGGGATTATGTCAAGATTTTTTCCGCATTTTCTCTTAGAAGCAGGTGTCGGACTTGTTTTTTATACGGTTTTCAGCAAGATTTTCTTTTTTGCAATCATTTATTTATTAATTCATCTATTCAAAGGAAAAAAAGCAAATCAGGAACAGTACGATCACTCAGAACTTCTTTTGATGTTAATTCCGGTTTCGTCTGTTTTTATTATCTTTACTTTCATCGCTATTGGTGAAACTTCATCTTTTGCCGCACCTGTTGATTTTATGGTAACAATCTGCTCAGTCTTTCTGCTTATGGTCAATTTGCTTGTATTTGGAATCAACCAATATAATCAAAAAAAATCGCAGGAATTTACCGATATGCAGCTGCTGCTCCAAAAAGAATCCGATTCCGTTGAATACTATGAAATGATGCTTTCACAGAATGAGAACCAGAGTATTCTGATTCACGATATAAAAAAACATCTTCAATCTATCAAATTGCTGAATGAACAAAAAGCTTCTGATAAAATAAATGCTTATATACAACAGCTTATGGAATCTTCTGACTTAAAAGAAACCGTAAAAATCTGCGATAATGAAATGCTGAATGCAATTCTTTGCCGCTATCAGCGACAATGCAATGATAAACATATTGTTTTTCATGCTGATATCAGAAGCGGAACTGTCCAAAATATTCATCAGCACGATTTAACATCGTTATTCTGTAACTTATTGGATAATGCAGTAGAATCAGCAGAAAATATCCCTGATTCCTTTATTGAGCTTACAGTACAAAAAAAGGAAAATTCACCTTTTATCATTATCATAGTCATAAATTCCTGCAGAAGTACCCCTGTGTACGATCACGATGGACTGCCTGTTTCTCATAAAACAGGCAAAGACAGACATGGATTCGGAATCAAAAGCATTAAAAAAGTTGTGAAACAATATCAGGGAAATTTGCAGATGTATTATGATAATAATTCAGGTACTTTTCATACAATCATAACCTTGAAATAGAATTATACTATTGGCAAAATGTCAAGTAAATCTCCCCGATCTGTCAATGATCGAGGAGATTTATTCGGTTCTCTCAATCCTTTAGCCATCATTATACATTAACCGAATTTACTGTAAATCGAAAAGCAAGCGATATGCCTTATCACACAACTTCCATGCACATCCGTTCCTGAATGATATTATTCACAAATATCTTCAATTCTTCCTCTTTCATCCTCATACATTCCTCTCAAACACCTGACGTTCATAATCCTGAAATCCCCGGATATACATTTCCCGGCTGATATAGGCTTCCACTGCGTGTCTTGCCGATACGATACGGTCAATGAGTGTCCAGAACTCATGTCCATATTGCTCGATATATGGCTCCAATTCATCCATTGTTTTCTCGCATTCCCCTTCCAGTTCGATCAACTCCGGGTCAATCCGCAAATATGCTTCCAGCCTGATCTCATTCCAGTCGAAGTAGCTTTCCACTAATTCTCTTTTCATAATCGTGTCCCTTTCTGCCCTATTCCTATGTAAAAGAGCGCATACATTCTTCCAAAAATACAATTCCTGCAATCACAATTTCAACCGTACACGGTAGGAGATAAAACAGGAATCCAGCCAATACCATTTGCAGACATTCCCCGGAACTTTCCAGACCAAAGCCATAGCTTAGCAGGGCGGTCAGAAGAAAAATCCCTGCAATGCTCCGGAAGATAACTGCTGATATTCCTGCAAGGAACTCTGCAAACAGTCTTATTATTGTAAGAGCAACCTTTACAGGCAGTAACATGATTTTCAAAATAAAACGTATGGCTTTCATCCTGTGTTCTCCTTCCTAACCGGCATTCCTGTTCACATAATTCTGGTACTTCTCAAATACGGAATCTGTCACACCGTTTTTGTAGATTTTCCGAATGTCCATAATCTCTTCATCTTTTAAGAGTTTCAGCCATTCCAGAAGGTCTTTCCGGCTGTTGGCAAAACAGCACCGTCCATCTGCATATTCAATCCGATATCTCATAGCCACTCCCCCTTATACATAAATCAGTTCATTCAAAATATTTTCATCCGCCCGGTTGCGGATGTTATTGCAATGCCGTACCCATTCCATAGGATTTTCAGCTTTCAATTCTTCTGTCACCCCTTCTGCATCCTTCATCTGTGCCTCCAGACGGTCAGCAAACTCCCATGCCTGTTCATTCAGATCAGCGAGATAACAGTCAAGCTTTCCAGTCAGTAGCAGATAATTGTATCTGCCAGCTTTGTATTCTTTCATATATGCCTTTCGGAGCATCGCCCATCGTCCGATTTCCCGTTTTTCTTCCGGCAGTGTAAGATTAGGTAAATAATAGTCCCCTACTTTTACGTACTCGATTTTCATATGGATATCCTTTCGTTATGTGCATTTACAGGTTGTCTACGTAGGATGTGCTGATTTTCCTGTTTTTTGTTTCTCATAGAAGGCATTAAATGTTTTATCCCCTGCGACTTTGCTGATGTGTGATAAAGAAGTAACAGAAGTGTAAAAAATTTTGCCGTTCCTATCCGGCGGGATTGCCGGACAGGGCGGGCGTTAGGTGTCGGGCAGTTCAATCTTGCCGACAAAAGAATAATAGACTTCAATTTCCTGTGTCCGCAGCTTCCCCCGGCGTTTCCCGTCAAGGGCTACCGTTTCATGGACTACGATTTTTTCCACAAACTCCCGTAACAGGGTAGGGGTCAATTCCTCGAAGTTCATGTTTTTACGGACAATCTTCATAAACTTTTCTGCGTTCTCGCTGGCTTCCTGCGACTTGGACAGTTCCGCCTGTAATGCAGCGACACGCTCTTTCAGTTCTTTCTGCTCGGCTTCATAGTCTGCCGACAGTTCCGTAAACCTTTCATCAGAAATGCGCCCGGTCACGCTGTCCTCATACAGCCGCTTGAAGATAGCGGAGAGTTCCGCAATCCGCTTTTCAGCCGCTTCCAGTTCCTTTTTCCTTGCGGCGTTCCTGCGCTTGCCCCCGTCCTCGTTCTGCTCGATTAACAGCTTCATAAAGCGGGCTTCATGCTTTGCCGCATAGCTGGTAACATTCCGCAGGTTGGAGAGGACGCCGGCGGTCAACAGGTCGGTGCGGATAAAGTGCGCCGTACAGTCGGCGGTGCGCTTCTTGTAGCTGCCGCAGATATAACAGTCCTGCTTGCGGGTGTCCGTCTGGTATCTCTGCTGATACATGACGCTGCCGCAGTCGGCGCAGAATAACAAGCCGGAGAACAAGCCCACTTCATCATAGCGGTTGGGGCGTTTGCGCTGCTTGCGTAACTCCTGCACACGCTCCCAAATATCCCGGTCAATGATTGGTTCGTGGTGGTTCTCGAAAACCGCCTGTTTCTCAATGGGGTTCTCTACACTGTGCTTGGTCTTGTAGGACGGTTTCTCCGTCTTGAAGTTCACAAGGCAGCCCGTGTACTCCCTGTTTTCAAGAATATGTACCACGGTGTTGGTCGCCCACTTGCACTCATAGCCGGGGTGGTAGCGGCGGGTGCTGCCCGTCCTGCGGTATTCCAGCGTTCCCGGCGTGGGGATTTGCTGCTCCGTGAGCATACGGGCTATATCCGCTTGACTACGGGGGCAGCTTCCCCGTCAATGATGAAATTTTCGTCCTCGTCCATGACATAGCCATAAACGGGCTTGCTTGTGACGGGCTTGCCGCTCATGCCCTTGGAGCGTTTCACTGCTTTGATTTTCTTGCTCGTATCCCTCACCAGCCATTCGTTAAAAATGTTCCGCAGAGGGGCAAAATCATTGTCGCCCTGTGCGCTGTCAACGCCGTCATTGATAGCAATGAAACGGACGTTTTTCTGTGGGAAAATCATTTCCGTGTACATTCCCACTTGGAGATAATTTCGCCCTAACCGTGACATATCCTTGACTATGACTGTCCCCACAAGTCCGGCTTCAATGTCTGCAAGCATGGCTTGAAAGCCGGGTCTTTGGAAGTTCGCCCCAGAATAACCGTCGTCCGTGTACCAGCGCAGATTGGAAAAGCCGTTCTGCTTTGCGTAGGTTTCAAGGATTCGCTTCTGGTTGCTGATAGAATTGGATTCCCCTTGCAGTTCGTCCTCATGGGATAACCTCGGATAAAGGGCGGTAATGAGTGTTTGGGTGGTCTGTCTTGACATAATATCCTCCGTTTCCGACAGCCAGCCCACTATTCCGTAGCTTTATTGTACCACGGAAAAGGGGCGGCTGTACAGCAATTTTTGCTTCTTTACGTCCCGTCAAAATAACGATTTTTTATTTTTCGGCTTGTCGCTGCTGCGGTAGTAGAAAAATCCATGTTCCTGTGATAGAATATAAAAAACAAGTGTATGGGGGTGCGACAATGAACGGATTTATACTGTTGTTGCCGTTTTTTCTTATAAGGTTCGGGGCTTTATCATTGCTAAACAAAAAATCTGTGCAACGTGCTGCTCATTTCGCACCAGTGCAAGGTAAAGAAGTAATTGCATATTGGCTTTATCAAATCTCAACTCTTGGGATAATTGCTTATCCGCTCTTTTTGCATATAAAAGCAGACTTTTCAATCCTGTTTTATACTGGACTGACTTTCTATGGTGTTGGCTTGGCTGCGTTGTTCATTGCAATCATAAATTTTTCATCTCCAAACGATATGGGGCTAAATACAAAGGGCATTTATCGGATTTCCCGCAATCCAATGTATGTATCATATTTCCTTTGCTTCATTGGAATTGCATTGCTGGCTCAATCTGTTTTGCTCTTTTGCATGGTTTTGATATTTCAGATTTCCGCTCATTGGATTATCCTTGCGGAAGAAAGAGAATGTATCAAAAAATTCGGTATATCCTATGAGCAGTATATGAAAAAAGTACGGCGGTATATTTAATAGCAGCGGTCACGCTCCCCGGCATGACCGCTTTCCTCTGTCCGGCGTTATGCCGTATGCGGCGTATTCTGTCCGGCTCTGGCTTCGGCTTCCAGCACTTTCATCATCTTGTCTGCGGCGGTAGCGGTGGTGTCCTGCTTGAAATAGCCGGAAACGATAAGGACGGTGTTGCCTATGCGTACCTCCGTCACGCAATCCGGGCGGCGGTCGGGGCGGTCATGCTTGGGGGTGTTGGTCATAGGCGGCTCTCCTTTCTTTTCATCAGCGTTTTCAGACGTTCCATTTTCTCCTGCGCCGTGGCTTTTCTGAAATTCTCCCCGGTAAAACGGACGGGGGAACACATTTCAGTCAAGCGGTCATAAATTCGGGCATGGGCGGTGTCCTCCGGGTGCTGCAATTCCTCCAGCGTGAGGTTGGTCGTCACAATCAGCGGCTTTTTGCTGCGGTATCGGCTGTCAATCACGTTGTAGACCTGCTCTAAGCCGTATTCCGTCCCCCGCTCCATTCCAAAATCATCAAGAATGAGAAGCGGGAAGCTGCAAAGGCGGGATATGTATTCGTTCCTGTCCTTGAAGCTGGCGGCAAGGTCATTGAGGATCAGTGCAAAGTTCGTCATGCAGACAGCGACTCCCTGCTCCATGAGGGCGTTAGCGATACACCCGGCAAGATAACTCTTGCCTGTGCCAACGCCGCCCCACAACAGGTAGCCCGCATTGAGTTCTTTCATGGCTTCCCAGTTCTCCACATAGAAACGGGCGTGTTCCATTTGGGGGCATTTGCCGTTGTCGTTCTCAAACGTCCATTCCTGCATAGCCGGGTCGGTAAAGCCCTGTCTTTTCAGCCGTTCAACGGTTTCAATGTGGCTGCGCCGTTTCTCGGCGGCTTCCCGTTTTTCCCGCTCTGCCCGCTGGCAGTCACATTCTGCCGGGTGGCGGTCACGCCCTAACCATGCAGCGGATTCTTTCGGGAAATAGGCTTCTTTTGGCTTGCGGCACTTCCCGCAGTATAAAAGCCCGTCCTCCCCGGTGTAGTCCTCCGGCTCCGGCGTGGTCTGCGCCATATTCAAAATCGCATTATCAAAATCATTCCTCATAAACTCTCGCCCTCCTTGCAAGTGTAATCGGGTATGCCTTTTTTCGGCTTCTTCTTTGCTTCGTCCTCCTGCGCCCACTTGTAAATCGTGGCTGCATGGCTCTTGTATTTCTTCCCGCTGGAAGCGATATGGCAGGACAGGCGGTCAATGTAATACTCCCACTTGCCGGGAAGTTCCGCTTTCAGTTCCGCAAGTTCCTTGTCTGAAAGGAATACATTTCTGTATCTGCCATAGGCGGCGGGGGCGGGCTGTCCCCGTTCTAACTCTCTCTCTTTTTCTATCTCTATATCTATCTCTTTCTCTATCTCTATCTCTGGTGGACGTTTGTCCGCTTGGTCTGGTGGACATTTGTCCGCCCCCGTTCCCGGCAGGGCTTTTTGTGCCTGCAAAGCCAGCCTTGCCTTGCGTTTCCGCTCCCCCTCGGTAGAGGACTGACCGATTAAAAGCTCAATGTTGCTCATGTAAAAAGCCCCGTTCTGCAACGGCTCTACAAGCCCCAGCTTCATAAAAATCTGCAACGCACGCTCAACAGTGCCTACCTGCTGGCGGGTAATGGTGGCAATCATCTGGGAAGTGTAGGGGATATTCTCGGCAAGTTGCAATTTCCCGCCGTTTTTCAGCGATTTCAAGTACAGCTTCAAGAGAATGTTGGAATACAGTACGCCGTCCTGCATACTTTCCAGCAGCACGATAGCGTCATCATCAAAATAACTCTCTTTCAGTTTGAGGTAGTAATATTTTCGGTTGTCTGACATTGTTCTCCTTTCTGGTGTCTGTCTGCGGCTTCTGTTACGCTTTAGAACGCCGTTTTTGAGGGAAAAGGATAAATGTACCGCATACCCTTTGAGGGCGGCTGAAAAAGCCTTATTTTATGCGGGCTTGAAATGCCCTAAAGCGTGACATTTATCCCTCTGTTTCCGCTTGCGCTCTCTGGCGTGCTGTTTCTTCATGCGTCCGGCGCAGTCCGGGCAGTATTTCCCCCGGTTGGACTTGGGGGAGAAGTACGCCCCGCAGACAGCGCAGCGTTTCCGGCTCCCCCGGCGCATGAGGGCGGCTTCCAGTTCCCCGTCAAGGGGCAGGACAGCGGCAATGAACCAGCGACAGAGAAGCGAATAGCTGATACTCTGCACACAAACGCAAGGCTCGCCGTCGTCCAGTAAAATACAGTTCCCGTCCTCGTAATTGCAGCACTCATGCACAAGGCGGCGGGCTGCCCGGTACTGGCGGTAGTCCATGTAGAGGCGTTTACCGTTCATGGCTCTGCTCCTTTCTCCGCTGCGGCTCGTCCCGGCGTAATATCTGGTCGATATTCCGCTTGACTGTCTGAAGCTCCTGCGCCCGCTGGCGTTTCTCCCGGTAGTCGTTATATCCGGCGTTCTTCTGGACGGTCAACGTCTGGATTTCCTCTTGGAGTGCTTTCCGGCTCGGCAGCTTCTTGATACCATGCTCCTTAAAATAGCGGGTAGCAGCTTCGGCTATGATAAAATCGCTTTCGTGCTGCTCCCGGTAGGCTCGGCGGGCTTTGTCCGATTTCTGCGCTTTCAGACCGTCGCGCGCGGGCTTCGTGCTGATGTAGCTTAGAAGATTGCGCTGCAATTCCTTTTTTCCTGCTATGGTGGCTTCCAGTGCTTTCAATCCGGCAAGGCTCTCCTGCATATCCGCATGGGCGGCGGCATAGGCTTTGTCTAATTCCTCCGGGGAAGAAAAGCCGTATTGCTGGTAAATAGCGACAGTCGCCGCCATTTGCTTTAGGTTGTGCATGGTCGCCCACTTCTCATAGCCCCGCCCCTTGCCCTCGGCTTTCTTTGCGGCTATATCAACCATGCGCTGTACGCTGTCATTCTTCGGGGGATAACGGTTCGTTACGCCCCTTTCAGAACGGGCGGGGGTGTCGTGTTTCACGACAGCCTGCGTCATGGCTCTCTGGGCGTTCTTCTCCAAAACGGCAAGTACGGCGGTGCGGTCAAAATCGTCGCCCAGCTTCCGGGCGGTAATGGGCTTCGTCCTGTCCGGCGTGAGGTAGGACAGCCGCCCCCGGCTCTCCTTGACGGTCACGCCCTCACGGAGAAGCAGAGAAGCAAAATCTTCAAAGCTGGCAGCTTGGGAAAGTGCCGCCCGGATAGTCCGGCGCAGCTTCGCCTTGTCCGTTTCAAACTTGGTTGTGCGGGGTGCGATACCGTCCGCAATCATGGGGGCGTTGCGCGCGTCCAGTGCGGCTTGTCCTTTTTTCTGCGCCCAGTATTCCCGGTCGCTCACTCGCTCCTTGCTGCCGTTCAAGAGGTCAATCTGGTAAAGCCCTTCGCTGTGGCACATTTCCATGACTTCCGCTTTCAGATAGTTCATGGCTGCGTCCGTACAGCGGTGCTTGCAGCCTGCTTTTCTGTCCGCTGGTCTGTCCATGTGGGGCAGCATGGGAACCTCCGCAATCCGCAGAGAATTGATTACGATATGCACATGGATATTTTCGGTGTGGTTATGCCCGTCCGGGTGGGTGCAGACTAACGCCTGATGCCCGGGGAAATGCTCCCTGCAAAACTTCTCGCCCAACTCCTGCGCCCGGTCAACGGTCAAGCCGTTGTCCGGGCCGTCACGGGGGTCAAAGCTGATGATGTAATGGTGGCTCTTTACGTCCTCCCGCTTCTGGTTTTTCTCATAGCGGAGATTCGCCCGCATACAGGCAACGGCAAAATCTTCCCCGTCACAATTCAGTGAGGAAATGCGGTAGTCCGCCCTCGGTATCAATCGCCCGTCTGCGTCAAGGGTGGGCTTCATGGTAAACTCGTCATGCTCGAATGTGAGGTACTTTTCAGCGTCCCCGTAGTCCGCATTTTTAGAGCTGATATGTTTGAGTATCGCCAACAGCGTCACCTACTTTCTTGAGGACTTCAAACTTGAGGGCGGCAAGGTCGGCGGCGGCTCCCCGTACCTCGCCGGATAGGTCGGTATAAGGTGCGCCGTACTCATTCAGACAGCGGGCTATCTGGTTCAAGTTGCCGCCGATCCGCCCGTACTCGGCGGTTAGCTTCCCGACAGCGGCAAGCAGTTCGTCATTGACAGGGGAAACGGTAATCACGGGGCGTATGGTCGCTCCCCGTATAGCTTGCCGGATAAACTCGGACTGGCTGATTTTGTATGCCGACAGCCGCTCCATGAAGTCGGCGTGTTCTTCATCAGACAGCCGGGTTTTAACCACATGGCGGCGGTGGGGCGTGTTGTATTTCTTTCGCATGGTGTGACCTCCTTTCGATTGCCGCATAACAGCGGCGGGATAAGCGGCGCAAGCCGTAAAGCAGGGTTTGGGGAAGGCACTCCCCAACAAGATTCCCGCAGGACAAATTGAGCGATTAGCGAAATTTGGTACTGTGGTAGAATCTTGCTCTAAGAAAGTAGCGGCTTCCGGCGTCCTTCACTCACTACTACAATTCCGGTGGGGCGTTCTGGCTGCCTTTTGCTATATCAGTGCGCAAAAGGGAAATATGCCAACTCTGCGGCTCACTAACAAAGCGATTGGAACGGCGGTTTCTGCCCGCTTTCTGCTAACAAGACTTTGAAAAATGGCTTTCCTGCCCGCTGTTTCCCTATACGGGGAAGAAAAATTTTTGCCAACTCTGCGGGCGGCATTTTTGAAAAAATCTCTCTCACTACCTACAACACCGAACAGGACAAAAATGACGGAGATTTTCAGAAATTTTTATCTTATTTTCCCTTTTCGTGGGGTAATACAGGGCTTTTTCAAAAACGCCGAATAAAACAGGAAATTTTTTCTACCTTGCTCTGCATAAGTAATGCAGAGAGGACGATTCCGGCAACTGCAAAGCGCAAAAAAAAGCAGGAAACCTTGTTGCTGATTTCCTGCTCGGTGTGCTGCCCTCCGGCGGCGGTTATTCAGTTGTAAATGAGAGTGCGGCTACTTGTCCAGCCGGAACTTAAACAACGCTTTCAGAAGCGTTTCCGTGATGTAGTCCTCTGCGTCCCGGTCTGCCTGCCCGCTTATACGGGCGGCATACCGTATGTAGCCCCTGTAATGCTGCAACACAAGGTTGACCGCTTCCGGCTCGCCGCTGGTCGCCTGTACGATTGTTTCATAGGGGAGAAGCCTGCTATTCCTCATGCGCCATGCCCTCCATTTCCTCGTAAAGCCGCCCTATGGCTCTGCGGATATGGTAGCTCGCTGTACTGCGGCAGCACTGGTAGCGTCTGGCGATTTCATGCTGTGGTATGCGCTTGAAAAGGACAGGTACAGCATTTCCCGCTCTTGTTCGGACAGTCGGGAGAGGGCTTTGACAAGCAGGGCGTTGCTGAAAACGACAGTATCGCCGCATATCGTCAACAGGTATTCTTCCTCCGGCTCCGGCGCTTTGAAATATTCGTCTTTTGTGCCGAATGGGTAGTGCTTCTCGTCTGTGAGGTAGTCAAGGGATATTTCTCTTTTGTATTTCCTGTTCCTTGTCCGTACCGCCGTATACATGGCGTTGCGGATAACAACTCTACAAAAGGCATGGAATGTGTAAACGATATGCTCCTTGTATTCTTCTGTACAGGTCATGGAAATTCCCCCTTTCCTCCACAAAGGGCTGTGGATTGATTTATGATAGTGAGGGGCGGCAGCACTTTAGGCTGTCGCTCCTTAACTGCCCAACTGCGAAAACAGGCGGGGCTGTCAACGGCGGGCGAAGCCCGTTCATCTTGACCGTTGACTGGCTCGGCTGGCTTTGCTATTCCACGGAGAACTTTATTTATACCTGATGTTTTTTATAGTATCTGAAAGTCAAGGCAGACCATATTGGAATTTCTATAATACTAAATCCCAAAAGTGCAAAAGGAATCCAGATGGAGATGGAACCTGCATATATAAAGTTTGTATCAATCAGTTCATAGAAGAAGCTATTTGACAATCCCACGCCACCAGTTGGGAAAAGGCAGCGAATCCACATCCCAATATTTCCAGACAGCACTGCATTCAGAATCATCGGAACAAAGCAAAGCAATAATGCAATTACAGTGGTTGTATAAACCGTACTTAGTTTACTGGATAATAGTAATACAAGGCAAACAGAGGCAAGCAGGGCAAACAAACCTGCCACCATTGTAATAATCTGTATCTGTCCAATGTTTATTGGCAAGAAACAGGTCGCAGAAAATGCCACTTGAATTGATGTTTTACATCCATCCCATCCAAAAGCAGTATTCACAATGATGAAGAAAATGAGAGTGCAGATTATATATAATGCTGTGACGATGGATAAAGTGACCTTGACTTTCGTTGAAGCCAATTTGTGCATCCCATGTTTCGTACAGCGCAAAATCTGATCTGAGCCGGTTTGGTATTCTGATGAAAATACAGGAGCAGCAATAATTACTCCGATAATGACAAGAAAAACAATAAGGAATACCATGTAATCTATAACTGCGCCGTCCACTCCGGGATAATATATAAACGGCATTTCTACCTTGCCATACATCTCTTGAGCCTGACTAATTGCAGATGGATGTTCTTGTTGTTCCATGCTCATTAAAGCATCCAGCCGCCGATAGCATTGGTTATAAAAATCCAACGCTTCCTGTTCTGATAAATTGCTAATATCAGCCGCCGATCCAGTTTGCGGATTTGCATAAACTTCTCTCAGCCGATAAATCCATCTATATATTGGAGCTATTTTCTCATGGTATTCGCTGGCAGGCATATCTCCAGTAAATATTCCATCTTCACCATATTGGCTTAATGCTTCTTGATATTGCTTTAACGCAGCCGCAATCTTTTCAGGCTCTATCTTCCCAGTATAATCTTCCCATGCAGCTTTTCTCATCTGGATAGCTTCTAAACCACTTACTGTAACAGAAGTACCTTTATCAGATTCATAGGTATACTCAATATAAGAAATAGGCAGGTAGGATAACACTAATGTTAGCAGGAAACCAATCGCTATCAAAATACAGACTGATTTTGTCTTTAGCTGTCGTCTAAGTTCTACATAATACAAACGCATATTATTTCACCTCCGGGTTCAAAGTTTCTTGAGGGAACAGATACAAATACAAATCCTCCAGATGTGGAGCAACCAACACAGAATTTTTAACAAGTGATTGCTCTGCAAGATAGCGAATCGAAACGCTCCCATCATTTTCATTACGAAGGTTCACAATTCGTAGTTTATGCTCGTATTCCGGCAATGCGCTGGCAGGAATGGTAGTATTCCAAACCTTTCCTTCAACTAATTTTACCAATTCTTCCGTTGTACCTGTAGCAATCAGTTTTCCATCTTTCATAACAGCATTTTGCGTGGCAATATACTCAACGTCCGAAACGATATGAGTAGAGATCAGCACGATACGATCATGTGCAAATTCTGACAGCAGATTTCTGAACCGCACACGTTCTCCAGGATCAAGGCCGCTGGTCGGCTCATCCAGGATCAATATTTCAGGCTCATTTAGTAATGCCTGTGCAATCCCAACTCGGCGTTTCATTCCACCAGACAACTTTAAAATTTTTTTATGCCGGACATCCGCTAATGTCAGTTTTGACAGAAGTTCATCAATTTTTCGTTTTGTATCTTGGGGAGATAGTCCCTTTAGTGCCGCTACATACTCTAAATAATCTACTACCGTAAATTCGGGATAGAAACCAAATTCTTGTGGCAAGTAACCGAAAATATCACGATAACTTTCTTGTAGCGTTTCAATCGGCATTCCATCATAAATCACCTTACCAGATGTCGGTTTCATAATTCCTGCAATGATTCGCATAAGTGTGGTCTTTCCAGCTCCATTCGCCCCCAAAAGCCCCCAAACGCCCGGTGTGATTCTCAAAGAGATATTGTCCACGGCTTTCTTGTCATCAAATTGTTTAGAGACATTCTCGATATACAGTTCCATTATTAGGTCACTCCTTTCTCAATTACGCCACCTGCATCTCTGTGTAATCTGAACGATAAATTATATAACGATACTGAGAAATGCAGAAAAGTAATAACACAATACATATAGCTATCCAACCAGCAGAGAGGGTTTGATGAAAAAATTGGGGACAGAATCGCTTCAGCAAAATCATTCCGCTAAAGAGCGATACACACATTCCGGTACAGCATGGTAAAAATCTTTCTGCTGAAATATGCCCTATTAAATACAAACATCCATAACTTGCAAGCAAAAATGGAAACACCAAATACAGCAATACGCTACCTGTATTTAATTGCGTCTTTAATATCGTCAGGAGGAATATCCCACCCAACATGAAAATATCGCCCACAGTAATTATCAATAATTTTGCCATAAGCAGTTTAATAGACGAAAAATATGTGGCTACCTCTATTTCGTGCATTTTATAGCGAAGCGCACGATGAATAAATGGAATTGCCATCATCAAAATCAATATTGCTATACTGCTCAAAAGCATCGCTATATGTTCTTGATTGCAGAAGAGTATATTCCCAAAAGAAATAGATAGCATACTGCATACAGCAGTCAGCATAAGCCCCTGCACCAGCCAAATCTTCCAACCAATAAATCGTATTTGTTGCAAGAGAAATGTTTTGAATTTAATTCGCTCACGCTTGGATTTGCGAAACATCTCTTGTCTTGCGGATAAAAGTGTTTTCTTCAAATGTGCTTCACTGATTTGTGTGTCGGATAACTTTATAGCATCTTTTAAGCGATTTTCAATGTTCTCCATTGTTTTCCTCCTTCCTCATTTCCTTTTTGATTTGTTTAAGCGCAGAACGCAATCGAGATTGAACTGTGCGAAGTGGCTGATTCACAATTTCGGAGATTTCCCGAATTGTTAGGTCTTGTCCAAATCGCAGAAGCACAATTTCTTTTAATTCATCAGGCAGATTTCTAACGAGATGCCTCAGTTGTATATCTTCTATTACTTCTTCAAATCCTTTTTCTTCATACAGGAACTCTATCTGAAGTTCCTCCAAAGAGGTATCTGTCAACCATTTCTTTCTTTTCAGATCAATACAAGTATTTGAAGCAATCTGGTATAAAAACGATTTGAATTTTCCCTTGTGGATGTATCTATCCGAATATCGTATGACTTTCAAAAAGGTTTCTTGTGTTGCATCCTCCGCCAAAGAACGGTTAGGAGCGTGCCAGAGACAATAGCGCAAAATTTCAGGATAGTACGATGTTATCAATTCATCCAGCGCACTAAAGTCTCCCTGTTTAATTCTTAATATCAATTCATCTTCACGCGTCAAGATAATTCCTCCTATGGGCGTCCCCACATATATTATAACGGATAAGCAATGCCCAAATGATTTAGTTTTTATGCTTTATCTCGAAAAAAGCTGATTTTAATAAAACGGAATAGTGAAGTAGCTGTCTGCTGTCTATTGCTGTTACTTTACCACACATGAGCATTGGCCCCAGGGTTGTCATTTTAGCCGATGGGGTACCGGCTGCTTTTTTCCAATGGCATCCATTGTTTTCCTCCTTCCACTTTGCGACAACTTGTCGGGAAGCTGCCGGTTTACTTGTTACATCTCATAGACTTCCACCGTATCATCCGGCTTCAGCACGAGACTGGTGCTAAGATATTTTTCAATATCAAAGCGGTTCTTTTTGTCATCTGCCCAATATTCGCAAACTCATCAAGCAGTCAGCGCACATGGATCGGCAGCCTGCCGTCATATACATCGTCTGCCCGGTCACACAGCAAGTTAAATAACTGCGTATACATCATGGATACCACGAAATTGAACGTATCGTCCGTATCAGAAATGATGACAAACAATGCTGTTTTCCTGTCTCCCAGCATATCCAGTTCCAATTCATCGTAGCTCATAAGCTCCCGTAGTTCCGCAATGTCAAATGGAGCAAGTCTTGCACCGCAGCTGATCAGGATTGATTTTGCTGTCTTTCCAGTAACAAAATGTCAATAGTTTTTTCATCACTTTTTTCTAATAAAGCAAAAAAATAGAGCGTATAGATTATCCGACCATACACTCAATCTTTTTACCATTTATTCTGTTTTCAATTCGACAAACTGGATTTTTCAAGTTGTTTATATAGAGAAAATAACATTTTTCATTGCAAAAATGATTGAATAGTATCTATAAACTCCCAAGAATTTGGCATTGTATAGGAATGATTATCTATGATGATTTCCCGCATGGAAGTGATAAAAATCGCTTTTGTATCTGCATTTTCTTCCACATTTAACACTAAAATTTTATTTGGAAACCTATTCACAGTACCATCATCTTTGAACGAGGATAGATTTCTGTAATAACTATATTGATTTGAAGCAGATATCAAGTCTTCTTTTTCTTTTGGAGATAATACACCAAAAGCAGGTTCATCAATATAGGTATCACCACCAGCATCGATGCCTAATTCTTGTATTGATACTTGGATTTTTTCAGCATGTTCTACTAAATCAAACAACGGAAATGGTCTGAAGTATATAACAATAAGAATTATGAATAAGATTAATAAACACCCTTTTCCAACTTCTCCGACTGGAAATTTATCTATATTTCTTTGCTTTTTGATAATTAATAGTAGTTCAATACAATAAAAAAAACCAAGAATAATCAATCCAACATATAATACATAAATATTCCTTGATGACATACAATAAAAAAGTAAGATTCCCAAAAGGACACATCCTACAATTGTATATAGCATTCCATGTATCTTTATGAAATGCTCATTTAGATTATATTTCCGCAAAAGATTTTTCGACAAAATAGTTGGCTTACCGACTAAAAACTGATATATACCAAAGGAACAAAACAGAATCCCTAATAAGAACAAGTATATCTTAAGAATCATAGCCACTCCTCCATATGGCTTAGTATAGCACTTCAGTGAGAAGTTTGCTATCATCATCTTGTAAAAAAAACGTAAATATGAATTTACAATTCAACACCTTTCGATATAGATTCTTAACGCATATTACATTTTATTCATGATTTCCATGTTAATCGGTATCCATATTCTCCTTTGTTTATCAAACTTTCTGCCGTCGGACTTCTGTAGCTAGCATCCGGTTGATTTTCTCCTGCATGGTCTCTCTTGCATCATCGCTGTAATGGAATCGGACAACATAGGTTGTCTGCCCGATCCTTTTTGTAAATGTATTGCTTTCCGTTTTCGGGTTCATAACCTGTCCCATAAGCTTCTCCTTTCTTTCATGTGATTTACTGGCGGGCAGGGTGGCAGACTGATCTGCCAAATTGCCTGCCAGTATTCTGTTCATTTGCCCGACAGAGAGAGGACAGTTATTATCCCAGCCGGGACGGTATCCCGATCTGGAATTCTGTCTCTCCGTCAATGTCAAATTGCTCACCTAAATCCACTTTGGGTCTATAATAAAAACCCTGCTTTTTCAGCTCTTCTTCCAATAACAAAACATCTTCAAAATCATCAACTGCAATCGCAATATCAATAATCGGCTTCGCCTTTATAGAAGGAATTGATGTACTGCCAACATGCTGGATATCCTTAATTACAGCACCTAATATCTCTTTTAAACGAAGAATCGTATTCTGTGCTTCTATTTCCCATGCCTGCGCATGTTCGCAGAGTTGAACTGTACCACGTTTTAAACCCAGCATTTGCCATTCCTTCTTTCTTTTCCAATTTTTATTTCATCCATTTTCGCCCAATAATAGCCTTTCGCCAAACGATGTTCCTTCACTTCTAACAACCTATCCCTCTGGGTATATCAATTTCCTCGTATCCACTCTGCGGAAACAAACACACACATCTATTTTTACCGTTAATCGGCAGAAACCTTTGATTTACTGGGCTTTTCTCGTGAGCAGAACAACCGTCTCCACATGCGGAATCGTTTTTCACCGCTTTAACAGTATGCGAACCCGCATGGTTACTGGGTTTTTACATCCTTTGACATGTCGCTAACATCCGCAATCATAAGGTTAAGACATGGCGTACAGACCATTTGACTTTGTAAACGTGTGGCGGGTACGCCGATATTTTGTAACACTTTTATAATGCAAAATCATTATAAATACTGCTACCAAATTTGGTAATATATCGGTCCGCCGATTTGTTTTGGGCAGTTTTGTGAATGGCATTAACACCCTTTCAATGTCCACTTTTATTAAAACCGATATTTTCCTTTTCCATGTCCTGTTACAGGTACGATTACCTCACTATCAACCAACAGTTTTATTAACTTAGAAGCTCCTGATGGCTTTAATCCGGTAATCTCTTCTACTATCGTTCTTCCGAAACAATTTTCTTTTCCACATTTTGAAAATATTTCTACTGTATGATTTATTGTTTTTTCTGAAATCGTATCCGAAAAAGAAAGTAATTTATTTCGAATGTCCACTTTTGTGCTTTCAGTGTCCACTTCTCCACTCTCAATATCCACTTTTGCACTTTCAATGTCCACTTCTGCAAACCTTCCACTAATGTGCATCGAACGATTATGAAGTTCATTCTTTTCATCCAACAATAAATTTCTTAAAAACATTTCCAAATACTCAGTTGTCTCATGAACACCATTTTTCAAATCGTTATAATTCGCCCTAACAAGTGCATTTCTAAAATACCATGCATTCTCCGCAAAAATATCGTTTGTTGCATCAAATCCAAGTGTTCTAAGATACTTAATAAAAAATACTGCCGTAGTTCGTGTATTTCCTTCTCCGAATACATGTATCTGCCATAATCTTGATACAAAAAACGCCAGGTGGTGAATAATTTCTTCCATGCTCAAGTTTTTATAACTAAACTTCTTTTCCTCTGCAAAATCATAGTCCAGGGTTGCACGAAGTTCTGATGCACTTCCATAAAGAACCGTTGCTCCATTCAACACCCATTCTTTTTTTGTGATATTATAATCTCTCAGTTTTCCGGCATGTCCATAAATCCCAGCAAACAACTTTTTATGAATAGAGATATACTCATTCGGAGTAAAACTAAATGCTTTCTCCGATAAAATTTTTGCTATTCTAACAGCAACTTTGTCGGCCTCTTCCGTACGGTCTTCTGTATCTGCTTTTGGATTTTCTTCATAATACGTATTGAGAAGTTCCTGCGCTTCATCAATCGAAATATCACCTTCAATATTCTTTATTGCAGTATCAATCAAATACTTCGAAGGCTTTAATCCATCCACTGCTTGAAGTCCGATAGCTGTATGCCAGGCGTAACCTTTGTCTCTTTTATTCGGTTCTGATTGTTTTATATACTCTTTAAAAGGATCTTTATCCATCAAATTGCCTCCCTATTTAGTCAAGCCTTTTTTCCTTGAAAATCAAGGATTTTTTCAATATATCATCAATAAATATCTCAGAAGAAGGAGCCCTAAAATGGACATT
>SFGF01000011.1 GCA_004556655.1 Lachnospiraceae bacterium
TTTCCTCCTGTTCGTTATAAGTCGCACGGAGGATATTTTACCACATCTGGGACATTTTCATATGTGGTATACTGAGACATTATCATAAATGGCTTATACATTGTAATTTGGAATTGAAAAAAATCTTGACAAAATGCTTACAGCTAGGTAGAATATTCAATGATTTAATTTATCAGATATTTTATCGACACAGATGGGGAATAGTATGAGTGTGATCTGTTTTCAGAGAGCTGCCGGAAGGTGAGAGACAGCAGCAGTAGCCTTTGAACTGGCCCCGGAGTCCTTTTCCTGAACACAAACAGTAGGGAAAAGCGGGAATTCCCGTTACAGAATCAATAAGTGCATGAGCATGTGTCTCATGAATTAGAGTGGTACCACGGAAATAAAGTCCTTTCGTCTCTAGTCGAGTTACTCGATAGTGAAAGGACTTTTTTATATAATGAGAAATTTCTTTAAATTTCCATTTTCAATTAACAGGAGGAGAAAATCATGACAATACCTTATAATCATAGGGCAGTTGAAAAAAAATGGCATGATATCTGGGAAGAACACCCGGTGAATGTGGACGACGGCAAAAAGCCGAAATATTATTGTCTTGACATGTTCCCGTATCCGTCAGGAAACGGTCTGCATGTTGGACACTGGAGAGGATATGTAATCTCTGATGTATGGAGCCGTTATAAACTTCTGAACGGTTATTATATCATTCATCCTATGGGATGGGATGCTTTTGGTCTTCCGGCTGAAAACTATGCAATTAAGATGGGTGTTCACCCGGCAAAATCCACAGCAGAAAATGTGGCAAATATCAAAAGACAGATTAATGAAATCGCTGCTCTGTATGATTGGGACAGAGAAGTAAATACAACAGATCCGGAGTTCTACAAATGGACCCAGTGGATTTTTGTAAAGATGTTCAAAGAGGGACTTGCTTACGAGAAAGAGTTCCCAATCAACTGGTGTCCTTCCTGTAAAACAGGTCTGGCAAACGAAGAGGTTGTAAATGGAAAATGTGAACGCTGTGGCGCTGAGGTTACCAAAAAGAATCTTCGTCAGTGGATGCTTCGAATCACCAAATATGCAGATCGCCTGTTGAATGATCTGGATAAACTGGATTGGCCGGAAAAGGTCAAGAAAATGCAGACTGACTGGATCGGCAAATCCTACGGTGCAGAAGTGGATTTCCCTGTAGAAGGAAAAGAGGAAAAGATTACAGTATATACCACTCGTCCGGATACACTTCACGGAGCAACCTTTATGGTACTGGCTCCGGAACATGTAATGGCAAAAGATCTGGCTACAGATGAGACAAGAGAAGCTGTAGAAAAATACATTTACGATGCTTCCATGAAATCCAATGTAGACCGTATGCAGGACAAAGAGAAGACCGGTGTATTTACAGGAAGTTATGCGATCAATCCGCTGAATGGCGCAAAAGTTCCGATCTGGTTGTCCGACTATGTTCTGGCAGACTATGGTACAGGTGCGATCATGTGTGTACCTGCTCATGATGACCGAGACTTTGAGTTTGCTAAGAAATTCAATATCCCGATCATTCAGGTAATCGCAAAAGATGGAAAAGAAATTGAAAATATGACAGAAGCTTATACTGAAGCTTCCGGTACTATGATCAATTCCGGCGACTGGAATGGTATGGAATCTGCTGTTCTGAAAAAAGAAGCTCCGATCATGATTGAAAAGATGGGCATTGGACGTAAGACAGTAAACTACAAACTTCGTGACTGGGTATTCTCCCGTCAGCGTTATTGGGGTGAACCGATTCCGATCATCCACTGCCCGCATTGCGGCAATGTACCGGTACCGGAAGAAGAACTTCCTTTGAGACTTCCGGATGTAGAATCTTATGAACCTACAGGAACAGGTGAGTCCCCACTGGCAGCCATTGATGAATGGGTTAACTGCAAATGTCCGGTCTGCGGAGCGGATGCAAAACGTGAGACGAATACCATGCCTCAGTGGGCTGGTTCTTCCTGGTATTTCCTGCGTTATGTAGATAATAAGAATGACAAAGAACTGGTTTCCAAGGAAAAAGCAGACAAATATCTGCCGGTAGATATGTACATCGGTGGTGTTGAGCACGCAGTACTGCATCTTCTGTATTCCCGATTCTATACCAAATTCCTGTATGATATCGGTGCAATTGATTTTGATGAACCGTTCCAGAAACTCTTTAATCAGGGTATGATCACCGGTAAGAACGGTATCAAGATGAGTAAATCCAAAGGAAACGTAGTTTCTCCGGACGATCTGGTAAGAGATTATGGTTGTGATTCTCTGAGACTTTACGAACTGTTCGTAGGACCACCGGAACTGGATGCTGAATGGGATGACCGCGGAATCGACGGTGTATACCGTTTCCTGAACCGTTTCTGGAAACTGGTACAGGACAGCGCAGAAGCAAATGTTGCTGAGACGAAAGAGATGGTAAAACTTCGTCATTGCCTGATCCACGATGTTACACAGCGTCTGGAAAGCTTCAGCCTGAATACTGTTATCTCCAAATTCATGGAATATAACAATAAATTTATAGAAATGGCAAAAACAACAGGCGGAATCGATAAAGAGACACTGTCTATTTTTGTTATTTTGCTGGCTCCATTTGCTCCTCACATTTCTGAAGAGCTTTGGCAGGTACTTGGTCACGATACTTCCGTATTTTCTGCAAAATGGCCGGAACATGACGAAGAAGCTATGAAAGATGATGAAGTGGAAGTACCGGTTCAGGTTAACGGAAAGACTCGTGCTGTCATCAGTATCCCGGCTGACATTTCCAAAGAAGACGCAATTGCAAGAGGAAAAGAAGCTGTTGCTGATAAACTGACCGGAACCATCGTGAAAGAGATTTATGTACCGAAGAAAATCATCAATATTGTACAGAAATAATTGATACAAATGCATATTAAGAAGGTAACAGCCGGACTTTTCGAAGACCGGCTGTAATACTATCTTTTCCTCTTTCTCATTGCCATTCTTTCCAGGCGTTTTTCTTTTCTCCTTTTATGCCATTTTTCAATATTGCGTATCAAAATAGAGATATATCTTAGCAGCGGCTCGGTTGCAGTGGCAAATACGACCAAAACCATACCGCATCGTCTGGTAATCTGTCCAATGGCAAACAGATCTTTCAGCCCAAAGAAACAGAACAAAAGTCCGATGAGCATTGCAATCCATACAGTCCATCGAAACTTATTCATTGGAGTGCTGATTTTAAACAATATCATAAGTCCCACAATCCCCAGCAGAAGAGTAGCGGCAGTGGCGGTCTCCTCGGATGTAAGTCCGAATTCCAGACCAAATACGGTAAGGAAGCTGACTACCAGCACATCCGTGAGTCCTGCAGGAAGCGCTTTTAAAAGTACATTGCTTAGAAAATGTCCATGAATCATTTTTTTGTTCGGTTCCATAGCAAGCAAAAAAGCCGGAACACCTATGGTAAACATACTGATCAATGAAATTTGTGATGGTTTCAGCGGATAAGAAAGCATAAATGCCATGGAGAAGATGGACATAAGAAAACTGAAAATATTTTTTACCAGAAACAGGCTGGCAGAACGCTCGATATTATTTACTACACGCCTTCCTTCCAATACTACGGATGGCATACAGGAAAAATTGGATTCCAACAGTACCAGCTGTGAAGCCTGCGCAGCTGCATCGCTTCCGGAAGCCATAGCGACACTACAGTCAGCATCTTTAAGAGCCAATACATCGTTAACTCCATCCCCTGTCATGGCAACTGTCTTTCCGGCTTTTTTCAGAGAACGCACGAACTGCCGTTTCTGATTCGGAGTTACACGTCCAAATACGGTGTATTGAAGAACTGCCTTATCAATATCCTCCTGTGTTTTCAATTCACTGGCATCGATATAATCTTCCGCATGAGCAATACCTGCCTGAGAGGCAACCCGGGATACCGTAACTGGGTTATCGCCGGAAATCACCTTAATATCGACACCCTGATCTGCAAAATATTGAAATGTCTCCCATGCTTCTTTGCGGATTGGGTTTTCCAGAAGAATCAGACCATAGGGAGTTACTTTTTCCGTAAGTTCTTTACCGTCAGGAATTCCCTCATAAGTTCCGAACACAAGCACACGATATCCATCACTTCCATACGATTCAATTTCCTCTTTGAAAATGTCATACTCCTCACGAAGAACAAATTCCGGAGCCCCCAGGACATAGGCTGTTTCTTCAAAAACAGCACTGCTGTATTTGTAGGCGGAGGAAAAAGAAGTTACAGAAGATGCTAACTTTCCGGTACTGTCGGTAAAGTATTCTTTCATGGCTTTCATGGTGATATTATCATTTGACATGGCATGAGTAAAATCACCGATCAATGCGGGCAGAGGAGGCATAGTCTCTTGATCATACGGTTCCATAGGTATTACACTGCTGACCTTCATGGTATTTTCTGTAATGGTACCGGTCTTGTCGACACAAAGAACATTGACACGAGCCAAAGTCTCAATACATTTCATATCGTGAACCAGGACTTTTTTCCCGGCAAGCCGCATGACACTTACAACCAGTGCAACACTGGCCAGTAGATACAGCCCTTCAGGAATCATACCGATGACAGCAGCCACCATGGCCTGAACACTTTCACGGATACCTGCCTCCCCCAGAAGATATTGCTGAAGGAATAATACAAGCCCGATGGGAATAATCAACACACCAACAATCTGCACCAGATAGTTAAGTGATCGAATCATCTCAGACTGTTCCCCTTCTTTCATGGCTTTTGCTTCCAGCGTCAATTTCGATATGTATGAGTCAGCTCCCACTTTGTCAAGACGTGCAAAACATTTTCCCGATACGATAAAACTTCCTGACATCAGGGTATCTCCAGACTTTTTTGTGATTTCATCCGATTCACCTGTAAGCAGAGATTCATTCACCTGTACTTCGCCGTCCAGAACAACAGCATCAGCACAGATCTGATTGCCTGCGGAAAAAATGGCAACATCATCTAATACTGCCTGATCAGCTGGAATAGAAGATGTTTTTCCTTCCCGTACAACTGTTACTTTTGGTGCATTCAGCATATTCAGCTTATCCAGAACTTTTTTTGAACGAATTTCCTGTATGATTCCGATCAGAGTGTTGCCGATAATGACAGGTAAAAAGGTAAGATCACGAAATGCACCTACAAAAATCAGAAGACCGGCAATAATGGCGAAAATCAGATTGAAATATGTAAAAACGTTACTTGTGATAATCTCTTTCACGCTTTTGGAAGGAGGATCTACCGGAGCATTGCTCCAACCGGAAGCCAATCTCTGAGCAGCCTGTTTGCGGGTGAGACCATAATCCGCTGTCACCTCAATTCTTGGGATAGGCGTTCTTACGGTCACCTCTTCCTTTTTCTTCTGTTTTTTCATACATAACCTCCTTGCTAAAGCTGTCTGATGTCCGCAATATCTGGCTCAATCAGGAGAGAGTAATTAGTATAATATACAACAAATCCGGGTTTTGCACCATTAGGCTTTCTCAGATTCTTTTTCAAGGTATAATCAATTTCTACTTTCGGTGCGGATCGTCCTTTGGAATAATAAGCTGCCAGACGGCCGGCCTCCTCAAAAGTTCTGTCCGGAAGTTCCTCTCCGTTCGTTTTGACGATCACATGAGAACCCGGCTGCCCTTTTGCATGGAACCACCAGTCATTACCGGAAGCGAATTTGAATGAAAGCTCTTCGTTCTGATAATTATTTTTTCCTACATAAATATGATATCCATCACTGGAGATATAATGGAACGGTTTCGAGGTGATTTTCACTTTTTTACCTCCGCTGTATTTTCTTCTGATATATCCATATTCGATCAGTTCTTCTTTAATCTGAATCAGATCCTCATCGGAAACCGCAATATCAAGCGAAGAAGCAATAGATTCCAGATGCTGGATTTCACTTTCCGTCTCCTGAAGAAGGGATTCCAGTGCATCGGCAGTTCTTTTTAGTTTGCTGTATTTATCAAAATATTTTTTTGCATTTTCCTGAGGGGAAAGTGTCGGATCCAGCGGAATCGTAACCATCTCATTGTTATAATAGTTCAGTGCTTCAAAAGATTTTGTACCTGGTTCCAAACCATAACCATAGGTATTGAGCAGCTCACCCCAGATACGATATTTATCTTTCTTCTCCGTGTCTTTCATCTGCTTTTGCTGAAGCTGATATTTTTTTACGTTTCTCTCAAGAGAAGTCTGGACAATTTTGCGAAGATCCACAGATTTCTGACGCATCTTTGTCACTATATTTTTTTCTGCATAATAGGTTTCCAGTGCCTTGGAAATAGAAGGAAAGGAAACTACCTGAAGATCCTGGTACTGAGTAAGTTCGACAGGAGCAAATTCTAATGGTTCGCGGCCTTTATACACGATATTTGGTTCAAAAGATTCGCTTCGAATATCTTCAATCATACGAAGAAAGGTATGTGCAAGATGAAGTTTTTCAAGATTCGAAAGGCCATCCGTCGGGATGCCACCGTCAATTCCGGCTCTGTGACAGACTTCTTCCGCAATCAACGGGCTTATTCCTGTAACAGAAGTATAAAGTGCTTTGGATGCCACTGTCGGTTTTGCAAATACCTGTTCGCATAGGATTTCCTCTGTAAGTTCAAAAGGATTCCATTTTTCCTGGGTAGCAGGAATAAAATAAGGTCTCCCCGGCAGTACCTCACGTACAGAACTCATATGTGCGGATACATGTTTGATACTGTCTATGATTTGATTCTCTTCATTGGTGAAAATAATGTTACTATGTTTCCCCATAATTTCAACAACCAGATACTTGATGCATAAATCCCCCAGTTCATTCAAATGTTCGATCTGAAAACGGATAATACGTTCCAGTCCAGGCTGAGTTACTGAAAGAATACGCCCACTGCCGATATGTTTTCTCAAAAGCATACAAAAATTTGGTGCAGTAAGCGGACTTGGTTTATTATTTTCTGTCAGATAAATAAGTGGAAGAGAAGCACTTGCCGAAAGAAAAAGTCGATATTGCTGTTTGTTATTTTTTACGGTTATAATCAGCTCATCGTTCTCCGGCTGAGCAATTTTATTTATCTTTCCTCCAGTGATGGTGTGATTCATTTCAGATACAATATTAGCGATCGTAATACCATCAAATGCCATAAGTTATCAATCTCCTTTATAAATATTGCCATTTTTATTATACCAGAAAAAAAGGATTTGACTAGGGTTTTATAATGAACTATAATAGATTCATATGCATATTAATGAAATATTCAGATTTTTGTTATTTCGTTTTATATGCCAAAAAGTATAAAGTGAGATTTTTTGATTATGATTAAAAGTATGACAGGATTCGGAAGAGCTGAAGTCCAGGATCACGAACGGAAATTTACTGTAGAGATTAAGTCGGTAAATCATCGTTATCTTGATTTCAATATCAAGATGCCAAAGAAACTCAGCTTTTTTGAGAATGCGATTCGTGGTGTTTTAAAAGAATATATGCAGAGAGGGAAGGTTGATATTTTCATTACTTATGAAGATTACACCCAGTCTAACGTAGTCGTTCAGTATAATAGAAAGATTGCTGCCCAGTATCTGCAGTACTTTAAAGAGATGGCAGAAGAATTCGGACTGGAAAATGATATTACGGTTTCCAGACTGGGACGCTGTCCGGAAGTTTTTTCGATGGAAGAGGCCTCTGCTGATGAGAAAGAATTGTGGGGTCTTCTGGAACAGGCTCTCCACAGTGCCTGTGAACAATTTGCGAGAGCAAGACAGCAGGAAGGAGAGAATCTTCGCAATGATCTGTATCTGAAACTGGATGATATGATCAGAAAAGTGGATATGATAGAAGAACGTTCTCCACAGATTATCACTGAGTACAGACAGAAGTTGGAAGAAAAGCTTCATGAACTGCTCTCAGACAATCAGATAGAAGAAAGCCGTATTGCCGCTGAAGTGATTATATTTGCAGATAAAATCTGTACGGATGAAGAGACTGTTCGGCTGAAAAGTCATATCGAACATATGAAAAATGTGCTTCAGGAGGGGGCAGGCATAGGCAGAAAACTGGACTTTATCGCTCAGGAAATGAACCGTGAAGCCAATACGATTCTTTCCAAAGCAAATGATCTTGCGACTTCCAATATAGCGATCGATCTGAAAACAGAGATTGAGAAAGTAAGAGAACAAATTCAAAATATAGAATAGTAAAGATTAGAGGGATTCTTTTGGCAAGATTTGTAAATATCGGTTTTGGCAATCTGGTAAATGCAGACAAGATCGTGGCCGTTGTAAGTCCTGATGCGGCTCCGATCAAAAGAATGGTTCAGTCCGCCAAAGAAGAAGGACGGATTGTTGATGCAACCCAGGGAAGAAGGACGAAAGGTGTGTTGATTACGGAAGACACCTATGTAATATTATCAGCTCTTCAGCCGGACACCATTGGAAGAAGATTTCAATCCGATAAAAATATATTAGATGAAAAGGGAGATATGGATGAGTAGAAAAGGTTGTTTGGTTATCATTTCCGGCTTTTCCGGTGCAGGAAAGGGTACGGTAGTGAAAGCACTCATGGAAAGATTCGACTGCTACGCCCTCTCTATTTCCGCTACAACCCGGCAGCCAAGGCCAGGCGAAGAAAATGGAAGAGAATACTTTTTTAAGACGAAAGAAGAATTTGAGGAACTGATCCGGCAGGATGCTCTATATGAATATGCACAGTATGTATCCAATTATTATGGTACACCGAAAGCTTATGTAGAAGAACAGCTGGAAGCAGGAAAAGACGTTATCCTTGAGATTGAAGTGCAGGGTGCTTTGAAAGTAAAAGAGAAGAATCCGGATGCGCTGCTATTATTTGTCACTCCGCCATCTGCGCAGGAGCTGAAAAAAAGACTCGAAGGAAGAGGAACAGAGACACCCGAAGTTATTGAGGAAAGAATGGCTCGGGCTGCCCAGGAAGCTCTTCTTATGAACAAGTATGATTATCTGGTTGTCAATGATCAACTGGATGATTGTGTGGAGACAGTTCACCAACTGATTCAGCGGGAACATCTTAGGATGACTGCGAATCAGGAAATGGTTGCTAAAATAAAAAAAGAACTGAGTGAAATGAAAGGAGAATAAGCTATGATACATCCATCTTATACAGAATTGATTCAGGCTGTAAACAGCGGTAATGAACAGGATGATACTCCTGTCTGCAACAGCCGTTATTCTATTGTTCTTGCCACAAGCAAACGTGCAAGACAGATTATTGCAGGGGCAGATCCTCTGGTTCATTATCCTATGAACAAACCACTCTCTATTGCTGTGGAAGAGGTATATCAGGGAAAAGTTAAGATTATTCCGGATACTGCTTCTACAGAGGAAGAACAGAAGCAGGAACCGGCAGCACCGGAAATATAACTCAAAAGGATGCGAAGCGATTTTGATTGCAAGATGTCAGCAAGCTGACCAAAATCGCTCCCCAAGTCTTTGCGAGCGTCGACTTGAACTTGATCAGGCCCGGGTTTGTGTATGCGAACCCGGGCTGGACTTTACAGATTAATAGGACAAGAAAGGAACAATGCATGAAACTTTTTTTTATGTCGTTGGGATGCGATAAAAACCTGGTGGATTCTGAAGAAATGTTAGGCGCACTTACGGAAAGAGGTTTTGATATTACAGACGATGAAACACAGGCTGATATCATTATTATCAATACCTGCTGCTTTATCCATGATGCAAAAGAGGAGAGTATTCAGGCAATCCTGGAGATGGCTGAATTCAAAAAGACCGGTAATTGTAAAGCACTGATTGTAACCGGATGTCTTGCTCAGCGATATCAGGAAGAAGTCACAAAAGAAATTCCGGAAGTGGATGCCGTACTCGGTACCAACAGTCAGGAAAAAATTCTGGAAGCTGTCGATAAGGCACTGGGTGGTGAGACTACACATATTTTTCAGCCTTTGACCGGAATTCCCAATCTCTCAGGAAAAAGAGTTGTGACAACGGGAGGTTCTTATGAATATCTGAAAATTGCAGAAGGCTGTGATAAACACTGTACTTATTGTATTATCCCGAAGATACGGGGAAATTACCGGAGTGTTCCCATGGAAAAACTGCTGAGACAGGCACAGGAACTGGCAGAACAGGGAGTAAAAGAACTGATTTTGGTTGCCCAGGAGACCACTCTATATGGAAAGGATCTCTACGGTGAAAAATCACTGCATATTCTTTTGAAAAAACTCTGTGAAATTTCAGGACTTCAGTGGATTCGGATTATGTATTGCTATCCGGAAGAGATTTATCCGGAACTGATTGCAACGATCCGCGATGAAAAGAAAATCTGCCATTATCTGGATCTTCCGATTCAGCACGCCAGTGACAAAATTCTCAAAAGAATGGGAAGGCGTACAAGTAAACAGCAGCTGATCGATATTGTAGAGAAGCTCAGAGAAGAGATTCCGGATATTATGCTCCGAACAACATTGATCACCGGGTTCCCGGGCGAAACACAGGAAGACCATGAAGAACTTATGGAATTTGTAAATGAAATGGAATTTGAGCGTCTTGGTGTATTTACTTATTCACCTGAGGAGGATACACCGGCAGCAGAGATGGAAGATCAGATTTCAGAAGAGGTGAAAGAAGAACGCCGGGATGAACTGATGGAATTGCAGCAGGAAATTTCTCTGGATAACGGACAAAAGCTGATCGGCAGAACCGTTACTGCTATGGTGGAAGGAAAAGTTGCAGATGAAAATGCTTATGTTGGAAGAACTTATGGTGATGCACCGGGAGTAGACGGATATATTTTTATCAACACGGGAGAGATGCTGATGACTGGCGATTTTGCCCGGGTGAAAGTAACTGGTGCACTTGAGTATGATTTGATAGGAGAAATAGAAGATGAATACACCAAATAAACTTACATTGCTGAGAGTGATATTAATTCCATTCTTTGTTGTCTGTATGCTTGCTGTAAACGCAGGCTGGGGTAAATGGGCAGCACTTTCTATTTTTATCATAGCCAGCCTGACGGATATGCTTGATGGCTATCTTGCCCGCCGTGATAATCTGGTCACAAACTTCGGAAAATTCATGGATCCTCTTGCAGATAAACTGCTTGTCTGCTCTGCAATGATCTGTCTGGTAGATATGGAACGTATCCCCAGTTGGGTTGTTATCATCATTATCGGACGTGAATTTGTGATCAGCGGATTTCGCCTGATTGCATCGGATAACGGCGTGGTGATTGCGGCAAACTATTGGGGTAAGATTAAAACTGTATGTCAGATGATTATGATTATTGTTGTAATTGCGGATCTTGGCGGTGTCTTTGTCGTCGTGGAACAGGTATTGATTTATCTTTCCCTGATCCTGACTGTGATTTCTCTGGCAACATATCTTTGGGATAATCGCAAAGTATTATCCATGCAGGACTGATAAAGGAGAGAAGCAATGATAGTAGAACTTGTCTGTGTAGGAACTGAACTTCTGTTGGGAAACATTGTAAATACAAATGCCGCTTATCTTGCGGAGATGTGTGCGCGACTTGGACTGAGTATGTATTATCAGTCTGTAGTAGGTGACAATGAAGAACGTATGACACAGGTCATCGCTCAGGCTGTTGACCGTTCGGATGTAGTGATTTTATGCGGTGGTCTTGGACCCACACAGGATGATCTTACAAAAGAAGTAACTGCAAAAGTGATGGGAATGAAACTGGTGGAAGATGAACATACCAGAAATTGCATTCAGGAGTACATGAACAATTTATTTGTCGGCCGACCGGATGCAAAAATCACTGATAATAACTGGAAGCAGGCTCTGGTTCCAGAGGGAGCATTGATTCTGGACAATGCCAATGGAACAGCACCCGGTCTGATTATAGAAGAAAACGGCAAAATCGTAATTCTTCTTCCTGGACCTCCAAATGAGCTGAAACCAATGTTTGAAAATCAGGTATATCCTTATCTCCGCGAAAAACAGCCGGAAGTAATCTTATCACGTATGATAAAAATCTGTGGTATAGGTGAAAGTGCTGTAGAAGATAAAATCCAGGATATGATCGATGCTCAGAATAATCCTACGATTGCTACTTATGCCAAAACCGGTGAAGTTCACCTTCGTGTTACCGCCCGCGCAGAAAGTGAAGCAGAAGCAAAAAAAATGATCAAGCCGGTGGTTCGCGAATTGAAGGTACGATTTGGTAAAAATATTTATACTACAGATGAACATAAAACCCTGGAAGAATGTGTGATCGATCTTCTGAAAGATCAGGAACTGGAACTTACTACCGTAGAATCCTGTACCGGTGGTGCACTTGCTGCTCGTCTTGTCAATGTTCCGGGAGCATCTGATGTATTAAAACAGGGACTTGTAACATATTCAAATAAATCAAAACGCAAATTTACGCTTGTTAAAAAATCTACTCTGAAAGATGAAGGTGCTGTCAGCCATAAAACAGCAAAAGAAATGGCAAAAGGTGCTGTCGAAAATACAGGCTGCGATGTCAGTGTATCTGTCACCGGACTTGCCGGTCCGAATGGCGGTACGAAAGAAAAACCGGTGGGGCTGGTCTATATCGGATGCTGCTATAAAGGAAAAACAACCGTCAGAGAATTCCATTTCAACGGCAACCGCAGCAAAGTACGGGAACAGGCTGTGGTACAGGGACTTGTACTTCTCAGAGACTGCATACTGGAAAACTATGTAAACGAATAATGGGATTTTTGATTTGTGTAAAATATAAATAATGGACCGATGAGATTATGTCTATCATACCGATGTCAGTCTCATTTGTCGGACAACTCATGATATGTAACAAACATATTATTTTGTATCGTGAGAATACGTGTGAAAAATCGAGTAGTCCGTTTTAGAAGCATTGGGATAAGTGAGCCTGAAGATCCAGCGCTTACGCAGACTTAGGCGCGACGGCTCTCCGGAGCGTCTTAGTCGGAGTTAGCGATTAGCTGAAGGGGAACGGCCTGCTTCTAAAACGGACTACTCGATTTTCTGCACATCTTCCATGACCCCAAAAATATACAAAGTTATCTCTGCTGCATCATTTTCATAAGTGCCGCCATTTTATCGATTTTTGCAATATCCTGAGGACTTTTTCCTGCTTTCATCACATTGATGATCATATCTATTTCACTTTGTGTAAACTGAAGTCCTTTCTTTTTTGAACTGGCTGCAGCCGTCATTAGAAGAGGAAGTATATCATTCTGAGATTTGTTTGCTCCCTGACTGGCAAATGACTGGAGCATTGCCAGTTTTGCCGGATCAATCCCGGAAAGGGAAGGATCTTTCATCCAATCCTGCATTAAGGTGTCACCTCCTGAGTTTCCGGATTTTCCTGATACATCTGTAAAAGCTGGATCGTGTTCAGCGCAAAGAGAATCTGATCAATGCTGTCTCTGATCGGTCCTGTAGCATATTTACGTATATCATTCAGCATATCAACCGGCTGCACGGCTTCCTGACTGGATGACATCATTGTCATCTCCGGTTGTGGGTGACTGAATATGGAAATTGTGTTGGAAAGCTCCAGCATTTTTGCATAAATGGATAAGACCTGCTGGCTCTTACCGGAAAAGTAAGGAATCGCAGCCTTTAAAACCTGAATAGAATCCTGACTGACCATAGAATCTAACGGTGTCATGGGCTGATTAGTTTCTTCATTCATAAAAAAGCCTCCGGGCTTTTTTTAAAGCATATGAAAATAATATGCGAAATAGAACTGGAACATTCTGTTCTTTGAGAACCCAATTAGTAAATACTCGCATATAATATTTATGTAAATAAACCGGAATATTAGGTGATTGGTTCCCAGGGAGGACTTATGCAAGGTGAACGTGGAAAAATTGTGATTAAAGGAAATGAGTTTTATGAGATAGATCTGGAATGTGAGAAAAGGAAAAAAGAGGGAAAACTATGTGATGAAACATCGAAATGGAAGAAAGAAATCAAGAAGAAAGAGAAGAAATAAGGAAGCCGGGATAACCCGGCTTCCTTTCTTTTCTTATCAGCAGCAGTTATTATTTCCGCATCCGCAGAAGAACAGGAGAAGAATAATAATCCAACAGCAGTTGTCGCCGCCAAATCCACATCCGTCGTTATTTCCGCAGAATGCCAGAAGAATGAGGATCCAGATAATGCTGCTGCAGCTTCCGTTTCCGTTAAAAAGTCCGAATCCGTTGCCGTTACATCCACATCCACAGTCACGGTCTCGATCGCATCCACAGTTTGTTGCTGTAATATCACTCATGTTTTATTCCTCCAGGAATTTTTATTGATTACACTTCATCATATGGAAAGGACAGGCGCAGTGTTACAAAATAAATAAGAAAAAGATTTTTCAAGTCGCGGATATAGAAGAAAAAACCTGATACAGATTCAATGTTCCATATCCCCATTCCCTGTTCGGATAGATCAGTGCTTCACTGCGGTCTGCTCCCCGTATAAGAAAATTCTTAATTTCATAACCCGATAAATATTGGTATTGGCTGATTTTTAACCCCCATTCCATAAGCTGTGCACTGCTTCCCGCTGTCAATGCAGCAGCTGGACTGGTTCCGCTCTTTGTAGTATAACCATTCCTGAGATTAGGTCCAGTAAGATTAATTCCCGGAGCCGTAAGATCCGGTTTGATCTGATTATTCCTTGTGAAACCACGACCGGAATTGATATACAGACTTCCTGTATATGCATCATATGCCGCTGCAGTAATCACATGGACAGAGTTACCCGGAGTTGTAATTGTAGTAAAAGGATTTGGGGAGAGAAAAGTAACATCTGGATTAACAAATCCAGATATCGGAAGCCACATATGAAATTCTCCGTTTTGTCGACTGGACACATACACATCGATAGTCCAGATTCCCGGCGTGGGTTTATCAAAACGAATAAAAACCAATTGACTGCCGGATGTATTTTGAACCAGATCATAATTAACATAAATCTTGGTTTCCTGAAGGAAGAACCGGATTTTTTCTGTTCTTCCGAGGCGTGCAGGTATCCTGGGTATCACTTCACCTACCGGAGAACGAAAACCTACGGAAAACAATTCCGGTGGCTGTCCCCAAAGCTCAATAAAGAATCCTTTGGTATTCTCCTGTACAAAGATTTCCACGCTTTGAGGAGCGGTAGAAGATTCGACATTTCCCAAAAAATGATGTGCTTTGCCCGCTTCTCCTCCGGCCGCCACAACCGTTGCTACTCCCGGTAGAGAGTCCAGGCGACGCAGGGATATATCAAGCGGAGTGTATCCCATATGATCTCCCTGATTGCTGCCGAGTGCAATACAGAGAATCAATGGCATACGGATTTTTCTGGAAAGATCCAGGAGATACTTAACACCAGTCATAATATCCGTTTCCTGAAAAACAGGAATATCACCTGAAAAATAATAAAAATCTTTTAGATGCTGTTTGGCTTCTTTCAGCCGGACAACTGCCAGAGTCGCAAGGGGAGCAGCTCCGATAAAATCAGATACCGGATCCTCTGTTCCCGCAGCCACTCCCGCAACATAAGTACCATGCCCGTCAGTATCGGTGGAAGGAACAACCGAAAGAGGAAGAGTACTGGAGAGTGCTTCATTAATCTGTTCTTCCGTATATTCGGTTCCGTATCCATAAGGTCCGCTGTTATCTTCAGAAGGAATTGTCTGATCCCAGATTCTTATGATCCGTGTCCTGCTGTCAGGGGCCTGAAATGCCGGATGCGTATAAAGAATTCCTGTATCCAGAAACCCGATCATAATACCCTGACCTTTCAATTCCAGAGCTGGCTGTGTCTGTGCTTTCAATATACCGGCTTCTTCCAGACTGGTTGTATCAAGTGTAGTAAAAAGATTTGGCACTACACTGTAAACAAAATTTTCGGGATTGTTGATCGGCCACAAAGATATTGGCACGTGAATAACTGCAAAATCTGAGTTGATAATCTGTGGATCGTAATTTTGAAAAGAAAAAATAAATTCTTCCGGTGTTGTATAAGTATAGGGAATGAGCAGATCGAGATACTCATTAGAATATATACGTTCTTGTAATTGATTCATAAAAAAACCGTTTTTCTACATTCTATGCTGGAA
This sequence comes from Lachnospiraceae bacterium, assembly GCA_004556655.1. Lineage (GTDB taxonomy): Bacteria > Bacillota > Clostridia > Lachnospirales > Lachnospiraceae > Oliverpabstia. The sequence goes on from SFGF01000011.1 coordinate 16,083, forward strand.
CAGATAGTTTAAGACATTAACAGCATCATAGCTTCAGGAAAGCATCAATATCCAATTCTCCCCAGCCCTGCTGATTTCTTCCATATCCCAGATCAACGGCGGCTTCCTTCAGAAGCATTTTTATTTCTACATTTGTTAAATACGGATCTTTTTCCAGCATAAGAGCAATTGCTCCTGAGACCTTGGGCGTAGACATAGAAGTGCCGCTTTTTTCTGCATAATTGCCTTTACCGCCGGGAGAACAGGAAATCACATGAGAACCTGGCATTACAATATCCGGTTTGAAAATACATTCCGGGGTCGGTCCGCTTCCGGAAATTCCGGTTCTGGAATCGAGAAGATCACTGGAACCAACGGTAATTACTTTTCGACTGATTCCCGGAGCAGTGATTGTTCCGGGAAGGGGACCCATATTTCCGGCAGCAGTAACAACCACGAGACCTGCATCCCAGGCCTCTTCCACTGCTTTTACCAGCTGAGCGCTGTTTTTCGCCTGATTGTTTACAGTGCCCACCGAAATATTAACGATTCGGATCCCATATTCCTCTTTGTTTTCCTCCACCCAATGAATTGCATCCATCACGTCACGTACATTGCCATTTCCTCTTTTATCCAGTATTTTAGCGCAGATAATATGAGCATTTGGAGCAATTCCTTTATATCTGCCCCCGGACGCTTTCCCGTTCCCTGCGATCAGACCGGCTACATGCGTTCCATGGCCATTGTCATCATAAGGACGTTTTCGATTGTTTAAGAAATCTTGAAATGCTTTAATACGATTATCAAAATCTATATGAGGAAAAATACCGGTATCCAGAACTGCTACACCGACACCCTGACCGGTCAGAGACTTGTTTTTCATATATTCACCTTTTTTATATAGTTTATGATGATTGAAAGGAAGATGTACTTGACAGATATTGTATGATTGTATACAATAAAACAACATAAGAAAAATGGAATGTATAACTGAATACAAAACGGAATGGACTTCCTATTTTGTATTATGAGGAGGAGAAGCATTATGGAAAACCGTAAGGTCAGAATGAACAACGCAACCAATCTTCTGGAACTGGAAGAGCACATGTATCCATTGGTAGATGTTAAAACACCAAATGTGTTTCGCAATCTGTTTCCTTATAGCGATGTGCCAAAGATCGCATTCAATGACCGTATCGTTCCGCATCATATGCCAAACGATATCTGGATTACAGACACAACGTTTCGGGATGGTCAGCAATCCCGTGCGCCGTATACCACAGAACAGATTGTAACAATCTATGATTATCTTCACAAACTTGGCGGACCTAATGGAAAAATCCGTCAAAGTGAATTTTTCTTGTATAGCAAAAAAGACAGAGATGCTGTATATAAATGTCTGGAACGAGGATACAAATTTCCAGAAGTCACCAGTTGGATTCGTGCAAATAAAAAGGATTTCGAGCTTGTGAAAGAGATCGGACTGAAAGAGACCGGTATTCTTGTAAGCTGCTCGGATTATCATATTTTCTATAAAATGAAAATGACCCGCCGGGAGGCTATGGAACATTATCTGAATATAGTAAGAGAATGTCTGGAACAGGGAATTAGTCCCCGCTGTCATCTGGAGGATATCACCAGAGCTGATATTTACGGATATGTAATCCCGTTCTGTATGGAACTTATGAAATTGATGGAATGGTATCAGATACCGATTAAAGTTCGCTGCTGTGATACCATGGGATATGGTGTCAATTATCCGGGTGCTGTGATTCCCCGTTCGGTTCAGGGAATCATTTATGGTCTGATGCATCATGCAGGTGTTCCCTGCGAAATGATTGAATGGCATGGACATAATGATTTCTACAAGGCGGTAAGTAATTCTACCACAGCATGGCTTTACGGGTGCAGCGGTATCAACACCTCTCTGTTTGGTATCGGTGAAAGGACCGGCAATACTCCTCTGGAAGCCATGGTATTTGAATATGCTCAGCTGAAGGGAAGTCTGGACGGTATGGATACCACTGTAATCACAGAACTTGCTGAGTATTATGAAAAAGAAATCGGATATAAAATACCGGAAAGGACTCCTTTTGTAGGTAAGAATTTTAATATCACCCGTGCCGGTATTCATGCAGACGGTCTCTTAAAAAATGAAGAAATCTATAATATTTTTGATACCGACAAGTTCCTGAAACGACCGCCAAGAGTAGCCGTATCCAATACTTCGGGACTGGCGGGAATTGCTCACTGGATCAATACCTATTATCAGCTGAAAAATGACAAACAAGTTGACAAAAACAGCGAACTGGTGACACTAGTAAAATCCTGGATAGATGGCGAATATGAAGAGGGGCGTGTCACATGCCTGACAGATGAGGAGTTGGAAACAGTTATCAATGAAACATGTACACGCCTTGGTATTACACTTGGCGAGTAGAAAGGCGGTAAAGCATGACAACGCAAAAGTCTTCTCTGAGGGATCAGGTATTTCAGAAGCTGAGAAGTGATATTTTAAGCGGGAGATATCAGCCCGGTGATGAACTGGTGGAAAGTACCGTTGGAAAAGAACTGGGAGTAAGCAGAACACCTGTCAGAGAAGCCATCAGGCAATTGGAACTGGAGGGACTGGTAGACCTGATTCCCAACAAAGGTACGATTGTAAATGGGATTTCCGCAAAAGATGTGAGAGATATTTACAGTATCCGCTCCAAACTGGAGGGACTCTGCGCCGGATGGGCGGCAAAATATCGCACCGAAAAAGAACTGGAACAGTTGGAAGAAACCGTCTATCTTTCCAAGTATCATGCTCAGAAAGAGCATTATGAGCAGGTTTTTGAACTGGACAGCCGTTTCCATGAAATTCTTTATGAAGCATCTCACAGTAAGATTCTGGCACATACGCTGAGTGATTTTCATCAGTATGTGCAAAAAGCCAGAAAGTTATCCATTACCAGCAGAGTACGTTCCAAAAAAAGTAATGAGGAACACGAAATGATACTGGAAGCAGTCAGAGCCGGCGATGAAAAAAGAGCAGAAGAACTGGCAACGCAGCATATTTTGAACACTATTAGTAATCTGGAACAATGTGGTATAGAAAAAGCACTGACTCCGGAAAATAAAAAATAATAGTATGTAACTCTTAACCAAGCAGCAGTAAACGACAGTAGAAAGAGAGGAAAATTATGAAGAAAATTGTAATGCAGACACCTTTAGTTGAGATGGATGGAGATGAGATGACCAGAGTTCTCTGGCAGATGATAAAGGATGAATTAATTCTTCCATTTGTCGAACTGAATACAGAGTATTATGACCTGGGGCTTGTTCACAGAAATGAGACCAATGATCAGGTAACTGTTGACGCAGCCAATGCTACAAAAAAATACGGTGTAGCTGTAAAGTGTGCAACGATCACACCAAACGCTGCAAGAGTAAAAGAATATAGTCTGAAAGAAATGTATAAAAGTCCCAATGGTACGATCCGTGCTATGCTTGACGGAACAGTGTTCAGAGCACCAATTGTTGTAAAAGGAATTGAACCATGTGTGAAAAACTGGAAGAAACCCATCACTCTGGCACGTCATGCGTATGGGGATGTATATAAAAATACAGAAATGAAAATCCCGGGACCGGGAAAAGTGGAACTGGTATATACATCTGAAGATGGTACAGAGACCCGCGAATTGGTACATGAATTTAAAGGACCGGGAATTGCCCAGGGCATGCATAACCTGAATGATTCTATTGAAAGTTTTGCAAGAAGTTGTTTTTCCTTTGCTTTGGATACCAAACAGGATCTATGGTTTGCAACAAAAGATACCATTTCCAAAAAATATGATCATACATTCAAAGACATTTTCCAGGAAATCTTTGATGCAGAATATAAGGAAAAATATGAAGAAGCCGGTATCACTTATTTCTACACTCTGATTGATGATGCGGTTGCCCGTGTTATGAAAGCAGAAGGCGGCTTCATCTGGGCATGCAAAAACTATGACGGCGATGTTATGAGTGATATGGTGTCTTCTGCCTTCGGGTCCCTTGCCATGATGACATCTGTTCTTGTATCTCCTCATGGATACTATGAATACGAAGCAGCTCACGGTACTGTACAGAGACATTATTACAAACATTTGAAAGGTGAAGAGACATCCACAAACTCCGTCGCTACTATCTTTGCATGGACAGGTGCACTGAGAAAAAGAGGGGAACTGGATGGAAATAAAGAACTGATGGAATTTGCAGATAAACTGGAAAAAGCAACCATCTCTACCATTGAATCCGGAAAGATGACAAAAGATCTGGCACTGATCACATCTCTGAAAAAACCGGAAGTACTAAACAGCCAGGACTTTATCAAAGCAATACGCAGCACACTGGAAAGCATGTAATTTTATTGTGTATTTTTGATTAACATAGCGAAGCTGAAGATAATCTGTTTTGTTTCAGTGGTCAAGCCGTTCCCCTTCAGCTAACTGTTTACGCAGACTTAGGCGCGACGGCTCTCCGGAGCGTCTTAGTCGGAGTTAACAGTTAGCTGAAGGGGAGTGACCTGTCTCTTAGAGGAACCACTGTATTGGAAGCCCTGCTTTTCACGGAATAATTATTATGCCAGTTCCTCCCACTTTTCATAGAGTTCTTCCAGTTTTTCAGCAATTTCTGCTTTTTCCTTAGAAAGTCTTACACATTCTGCCACATTAACTGCGGTTTCCGGCTGATTCATTTCTTCATCAATTTCCTTATCTCTGGTTTCCAGACGTTCAATCTCTGCTTCCGTCTTTTTTAGATCATTTTCCCTCTTGCGAAGGCGTGCCTGTTCTTCTTTTTTCTGCATCCAGTCTTGTTTATTGGAAGAGGCAGTCTGTTGTTCTTCCAATTTTTCAGCTTCCGGAGCATAAATCTGTGTCAATTCTTCTTTCTTTTCCAGATAATAATCGTAATTACCGATATAATTTACCATAGACTGATTCGTCAGATCCAAAATTCTGGTAGCCGTCTGGTTAATAAAATAGCGGTCATGAGATACATAAAGCAGTGTTCCGGTGTAGCTGTTCAGAGCATTTTCGAGAATTTCCTTGGAAACAATATCCAAATGATTGGTAGGCTCATCCAGAATCAGAAAGTTCGCTTCCGAGAGCATTAGCTTAGCCAGTGATACCCGACCACGTTCACCACCACTCAGTGTTTTGATCTGTTGAAATACATCATCTCCGGTGAAAAGAAAAGCTGCCAGTACATTACGGATCTCCGTATTCGTCAGATAGGGATAGGTATCGGACATTTCCTCAAACACGGTTTTTTCCATATCCAGAACATGATGCTCCTGATCATAGTATCCGATCTGCACTTTACTTCCCAGCTCAAATTCCCCATCATCCGGAAGAATTAAACCGTTCAGTATTTTCAAAAGAGTAGTTTTTCCTGTTCCGTTCGCACCGATAATGGCAACACGTTCCCCACGTTTAATGGAAAAATCAACATTTGAAAAAAGCTGCTGATTGGGAAATGCTTTTGATAATCCGGTTACCGTCAGTACATCGTTACCACTGATGATACGTGGGGAAAGAGTGAGACGCATCTCGGAATTATCTTCCACAGGCTTATCAAGGACTTCCATTTTATCTAACATTTTTTCACGGCTTTCCGCTCGTTTAATGGATTTTTCACGGTTAAAGGATTTGAGTTTTGCGATTACTTCTTCCTGATGTTTGATTTCCTGCTGCTGATTCAGCCAGGCTTTGTACTGTGCTTCACGAATCATTGCTTTTTTCTGTGCGTAAGCAGAATAATTCCCCATAAACATCCGTACATTACCATGATCAATCTCTACGATCTTTGTAACTACTTTATCCAGAAAATACCGGTCATGGGATACGATAAATACAGCACCTTTGTAATTCACAAGATAATTTTCCAGCCATGCAATAGAATCCATATCCAAATGGTTGGTAGGCTCATCCAGAAGGATAATATCCGGATTAGAGATAAGTAGACGTCCCAGTGCCACGCGGGTTTTTTGACCTCCGGACAGGGTATCCACAGATTTTGAAAACTCTTCCTCTGTAAATCCCAGACCTTTCAATACACCGGTTACCTCACTGCGGCATGCATAACCATTCTCCAGTTCAAACTGATGTGTAAGACGGGAGTAGTCGGAGAGAAGAACATCCAGTTCTCTGCCGGTTACGGTTTTCATTCTTTTCTCCATGGAGCGGATTTTTTCCTCCATATCAAGAATATATTGTTTAACATCCAGAAGCTCATCATAGATGGAACGGCCACTTTTCAGTTCCTGATGCTGTGCCAGATAACCGATGGTTTTTCCGCGGGAAATAATAACTTCTCCTGAATCAGCGGTCATTTCCTGCATAATAATTTTCAGGAGCGTGGATTTACCGGCACCGTTCGGTCCGATCAGCGCAGCTTTCTCCCTTTCCTCCAGATGAAAAGAAGCATTTTTCAGTATTTCATTGACACCAAATGATTTATTGATATTCTGACATGATAAAATCATGTGTATCCTCCTTTTACCATACTTGCTGTGGTATATGAGACAGCTTTGATGATATCGTTATCTCGTATAATTATACATAAATTTATAAATTCCGCAAGAAAAACCGGAGAAAATGCTAACTTTATTTGACATTGTTTTCTCATTTTAATATAATAAAGGATAGTAAGTAGCAGGAGGCGTACAGACGTGGAGGAAAAAGATATTTCCCGGGCTGTCATAAAGCGCCTGCCAAGATATTACAGATATCTGGGAGAGTTGATGGATGATGGAGTCGAGAGGATTTCATCGAACGAATTGAGCGGCAGGATGAAAGTTACCGCTTCACAGATTCGTCAGGATCTGAATAATTTTGGCGGTTTTGGACAGCAGGGCTATGGGTACAATGTAAAATATCTCCATTCGGAGATAGCAAAAATATTGGGGTTGGATAAAAGTCATAATATGATTATTCTGGGTGCCGGTAATCTTGGACAGGCACTTGCAAATTATACGCAATTTGAAAAGCAGGGCTTCAAGCTGATAGGTATATTCGATGTAAATCCTGTGCTGAAAGGCGTTTCCGTCAGAGGCATTGAGATTCGCATGGCGGATGAACTCCCGGAATTTATACAGACACATCAGGTGGAGATTGCAACACTTACTCTTCCAAAGTCAAAAGCTTTGGAGATGGCAAAAGTGTTGGTTGACAACGGTGTCAAGGCCATCTGGAATTTCGCCCATACCGATCTGAATTTGGCAGTGCCTTCAGATGTGATCGTAGAAAATGTACATCTGTCTGAAAGCCTGATGCGGCTTTCTTATAATCTCAGCCGTTATGAAAAAGATCACAAAAAAGAGTAAATATGGGACTGTTGCCGGGAGGCAGCAGTCTCTGCTATTTAAAGGAGAAAACAACTAATGAAACAAATTGTTGACGGACAACAGATGAAAGAATTGGATTATGAGACGATCCATTCTTACGGTATCCCATCTCTTGTTCTGATGGAACGGGCTTCTCTGGCAGTGACGGAAGTACTGAAAAACGAGTTTGACACAAAAAAAATTCTGATTGTCTGCGGTTCAGGAAATAATGGAGCAGATGGAATGGCAGCTGCGAGAATCCTTCATCTGGAAGGATATCATGTTGACCTTTTTCTCGCAGGAAAAATGGAATCTTTTACAGAAGAAGCAGCGATTCAATGGAAGATTGCCGAAAATTATGGTGTTTCTGTTGTCAATAACTTTTGTCCGAATGAATATACTACTATCGTAGATGCTGTATTTGGAGTCGGACTTTCCAGAGAAATCACCGGGACTTATAAAGAAATATTTGAAAGGATCAATCATTCTCGGATACCAGTCCTTGCTGTGGATATTCCTTCCGGAATCTGTGCTGCGACAGGAAATGTGATGGGAATCGCTGTACGTGCTGCTAAAACAGTTACTTTTGCCTATGGAAAAGCAGGACTTTATCTCTATCCCGGTGCTGCTTATTCCGGTGATATAATTATAAAAGATATTGGCATCTACGGAAAGAAACCGGATGCGATTCGGGCAATCGATGAGAATGAAGTAAACTGGATACCTAAACGAAAAGCAGACGGAAATAAAGGTACCTTTGGTAAAATATTGATTGCCGCCGGAAGCAAAAATATGAGCGGAGCAGCTTATTTTACCGCGAAAGCGGCAATGTTGACCGGTGCGGGAATGGTAAAAATCTTTACAGAAGAGAGTAATCGTATCATTTTACAGCAGTTGTTCCCGGAAGCTATGCTTGTCACCTACTGTCAGGAAGAAGATCCTTCTTCGCTGAACTGTAAGCTGGATGATGCTGCAGACTGGGCAGATCTTGCAGTTGTGGGACCGGGAATTGGTAAAAGTGATACGGCACTTTCCATTTTGGAAGCTTTCCTCGAAAAAGATACTTCACAGCCTCTGGTAATCGATGCAGATGGCTTGAATCTTCTGGCAGAACATCCGGAAATTCTAAAGGACTGTGTCCGTCCATATATTTTAACTCCTCATATGGGAGAAATGGCACGTCTATCAGGATACACGATCTCGCAGCTAAAATCCGAAACACGCAAATGTTTGACTAAGTTACGGGAGCAACTAAAGAATTATACAGATGCAAAACCGGTATTGGTACTGAAAGATGCCAGAACCATGACTATGACCGATGACAATAAATTTTATTTAAATCTTTCAGGAAACAGTGGAATGGCCACCGCCGGATCCGGAGATGTTCTGTCAGGTATAATTGCCGGACTTCTGGCACAGGGTCTGGAGCCAGAGAAAGCTGCTCCTCTAGGTGTCTGGCTGCATGGGAAAGCGGGAGATGTGGCAAAAGAACGGAAAGGGGAACGTTCTATGACTGCCTCCGATCTTATTGAGGCAATCCCTGATTTGTTTATGAAGTTACAGCTGTAACGCAGGCAAAAATTGTTTCGTTACAGAAAGGAGAATAATTATTATGATAAAAAAACACGAACGTGTCTGTGCTTCCATAGATTTGGATGCGGTAGAAGAAAACTTTGAAAATATGAGAAATAATCTCACGCCAGGCACTAAAATGATTGCGGTAGTAAAAGCAGATGCCTACGGGCATGGTGCAGTGCAAATCGCACGTATGATGCAGAAAAAAGATTACATTTGGGGATTTGCCACTGCGACAGCAGAAGAGGCAGAAGAACTCAGGGCAAACGGAATCCGTAAACCAATTCTGATTCTCGGTTATGTATTTCCTGAAGATTATGAAACGCTTGTAAAAAAAGACATTCGTCCGGCAGTATTTACACTTAAGATGGCTGAACAACTTTCTCATGCGGCAGAAAAATTCAACCGGGTATTGCCGATTCATCTGGCTGTGGATACGGGAATGACGAGAATCGGATTTCGACATCCTCAGGAGAGTCTGGAAGAAATTATACATATCAGCAAGCTTCCGAATCTGAAAATAGAGGGTATGTTTACTCATTTTGCCAGAGCAGATGAGGCAGATCTTTCATTTGCACAAAAACAGTATGAGACGTATCAGGAATTTGTAAAACTGATAGAAGAAGCCGGAATTGAAATACCTTTAAAACATTGTAACAATAGTGCAGGAATTCTCTGGCACAGAGAGGGAGACCTGGATGCGGTTCGCCCAGGTATTACAATTTACGGGGTTTATCCGTCTGATGAAGTGATTAATCCCGGTGTGGAACTAAAACCGGTGATGAGTTTAAAATCTCATATTTCCCACATCAAAGAGGTAGAAAAAGGTATTCCTGTAAGTTACGGCGGAACTTTTGTTACTACCCGGGACATGACAAAGATTGCAACGATTCCCGTAGGATACGCAGACGGATATCCACGGGGGCTATCCAATAAAGGTTCTGTTTTAATTCATGGACAGAGAGCCCAAATTCTTGGTAGAGTCTGTATGGATCAATTTATGGCAGATGTAACAGATATTGCAGATGTACAGGCAGGAGATGAGGTAACACTGCTTGGCAAAGATGGAGATGACTGTATTCCGGTAGAAGAACTCTCTCAAATTTCCGGAAGATTCCCGTATGAATTTTTGTGCTGTATCAGCAAACGGGTTCCACGGGTATATCATTCACAGGATTTGCATTTTCATCTATAGATCCACCGTTCATAAAACACAAAACATTCGAATACACCTGAGAAATATGGAAATACTGTAGATATCAGGAATTTCTGACAGAACTTAGGAATCGGAGAGTGAATTGTGTGAATATTAGAAGAGGCGATATTTTTTATGCAGACCTTCGGCCGGTTGTGGGAAGTGAACAGGGCGGCATTCGCCCGGTACTGATCATTCAGAATGATGTAGGCAACAAACACAGTCCTACCGTAATCTGCGCAGCCATAACATCCAAGATGAATAAAGCGAAGCTTCCGACTCATATTGAGATTGACGCTTCCACGTACGATATCGTGCGGGATTCCGTTATTTTACTGGAACAGCTTCGTACAATTGATAAACAACGGCTGAAAGACAAAGTCTGCCATCTGGATCAGGATATTCTTTCGCAGGTTGACAGAGCTCTTCAGATCAGTCTGGAGCTTCCTACATAAATACTGTGTCTTCTGCTTTTTCTTGACGAAATATGCGGAAGATGGTATATTCTGTAAGGACGGTCAGTAAGAAATGCCGTATACAATAGAAAAAGGAGTATCTATGGAGAGTGGAGACAGCCCGGTAGCCGGGTGTATCATATTTCTGATATTTATTATTTTAAACAGCTTATTATACGGATTTAGTTCCGCCATCCAGCATGTAAATGAAGGAGAAATTGAAAAAAAAGCAGATCAGGGAGATAAGAAAAGCATCACCCTGCTTCGTATGCTTGCACAGCCGGAAGATCTGATCAATACGATTCAGGTAACGGCTACCCTTTTAAGCATGCTGATCGGTGTTTTCCTGATAAGGAGCATGACATATTATTTTCACGGTACATTAAAGAGTACCTCGCTGGCTGAAAAACTGGGATCTGCCATTTTATTTGACAGTATTCTGGTTCTGGTAAGTCTGGTCAGCATGATCATTCTTCTTTCTGTGGGGATCATGATACCAAAGAAACTGTGTGCTCATTACGCGGATACAGTTGTTTATAAGTTTTTGCCGATTGTACGGACGGCTATCATCCTGCTTTTACCTTTGTCGAGACTGACCTCGGTACTGACAAATGTGATCGTTCGCTTTTTCGGCATTGATCCTCATCATCCGGCAGATGATGTAACGGAAGATGAAATTATTGATCTGGTAGATGAAGCGCACGAACAGGGTGTCATACAGGAAAGTGAAGCGGAGATGATCCAGAACATTATGGAATTCAGTGATAAAGATGCGAAAGATATTATGACGCATCGAAAAAATATGAATGCACTGGATGAGAAAATGACGCTGGATGAAGCGATTCATTTTATGATTGAACACAGTAATTCCAGATATCCGGTATATCATGAGGATATCGATAACATCACCGGTTTTATTCATATAAAAGATGCCATGATTCATCAGATGAAAAAAGAGTATAAAGATTGTCCTCTTGTACAGATTCCGCATCTGATTCGTTCCGCAGCCTATATACCGGAAACCCGAAGTATTGACGCTATTTTTAAAGCCATGCAGACAAAAAAGATACATATGGCAATTGTAGTCGATGAATATGGTCAGACAGCCGGACTTCTGACACTGGAAGATATACTGGAAGAAATCGTGGGAAATATTCTTGACGAATATGACGAATCCGAAGAATTTATTCAGCCTCAGTTCGATGAAAGTATCCTCATGGATGGACTTACGCCACTGGATGATGTGGAGGAAGTGCTGGGCATTGATCTGGGAGAGCATGAATACGGAACCCTGAACGGATATCTTACTTCTCTGCTGGAACATATTCCCACAGATGAAGATAAAGAGATAAATGCGAATGGATATTGTTTTCAGATCCTTTCCGTAGAAAATAATATCATTCAAAAAATAAGAGTAGAAAAAATACAATAAGAAGAGGAGAAAAACTATGTCAGGACATTCAAAGTTCGCCAATATCAAACATAAAAAAGAAAAAAATGATGCAAAAAAAGGAAAAATTTTCACTATTATCGGTAGAGAAATCGTAATCGCTGTAAAAGAAGGCGGACCGGATCCGGAAAACAACAGTAAGCTGCGCGATGTTATCGCAAAAGCAAAAGCAAACAATATGCCGAACGATACCATTGAAAGAGGTATTAAACGTGCAGCCGGAGATGCAAACGCAGATAACTACGAAGTGATCACTTATGAAGGTTATGGTCCGAATGGTATCGCAATTATCGTTGATACTCTGACAGATAATAAGAACAGAACCGCTGCCAATGTAAGAAGCGCGTTTACAAAAGGAAACGGAAATGTTGGTACCCCTGGATGTGTATCCTTTATGTTCGATAAAAAAGGACAGATCATTGTCGCTAAAGAAGATTGTGAAATGGATGCAGATGATCTGATGATGATGGCTCTGGATGCCGGTGCAGAAGACTTTTCTGAAGAAGACGATTGTTACGAAATCCTCACCGATCCGGATGATTTCTCAGAGGTTCGCGAAGCTCTGGAAAAAGAAGGAATTGTGATGGCTGAAGCAGAGGTTACTATGATTCCTCAGACTTATGTGGATCTTACAGATGAAACGGCTATCAAGAATCTTCAGAAAACACTGGACCTTCTGGAAGATGATGATGACGTTCAGGCTGTATATCATAACTGGAACGAATAATTTATCTTGAAAAATAATGTTTTTTTTTCCATAAACTGCACATACTAAATGAAAAGGAGAGTGCACTTATGGATATGAAAGAAAACACGGACAATATTGCTAAACTGGAAAACAGAATTCAGCTTCTCTCAATCATCGGCGAAGTAGAAGGTCACGAAACCCTGGGAGAGCGGGCAAAAACCACAAAATATGAACAGATCCTGCCAAGACTTGCCATGGTAGAGGACGATGACAGCGTAGACGGACTACTGATTCTTCTTAACACTGTAGGAGGAGATGTGGAAGCCGGACTTGCCATTGCAGAAATGATTGCATCCCTGAGTAAACCCACCGTATCACTGGTACTTGGAGGAGGTCACTCTATCGGTGTCCCCCTGGCAGTTTCTTCCGATTATAGTTTTATCGTTCCCAGTGCCACCATGGTGATTCATCCTGTAAGAACCAACGGAATGTTCATAGGAGTGATGCAGACTTATCGGAATATGGAAAAAACGCAGGATCGAATTACTGCTTTTATTGCGGATCATTCTCATATTACGCAGCAACGGGTTGAGGAGCTTATGCTTGATACATCCCTTCTTGTAAAGGATGTGGGGACTATGTTGGACGGCAGAGAAGCAGTGAAAGAAGGACTGATCGATCAGGTCGGCGGAATCAGTGAAGCTCTCGGCAAATTATATGAGTTGATTCGAGAAAAAAAAGAGGAAAACGAATAAAAGATTTATGGGGAACGGATAGCAGAATTGCATTCCGTTCCCATTTTTGATTGTAAGTAATATTATTTTATGATATAATTACAGTTCGTAATAAAATGCAGTACATAGGATGAGGTAAGATATGAGCTTTTTAGAGGCAATTATTTTGGGAATCGTTCAGGGTGTTACCGAGTTTCTGCCTGTCAGCAGTTCCGGTCATCTTGCAATTTTAAGTGCTTTGCTGCACACAAATGAAGAAACAGAACTTTTATTTGAGATTATGCTCCATATGGGTACATTGGCTGCAGTCATTTTCGCATTCCGTTCCGATATCCGGAGAATGTTCTGGGAAACTCTTCGCATGATTTCGGATATCTTTTATAATGTAAAAGCATGGATTCACAATAAAGTACAGGAAACAGATGACAGAATATATAAAAAAGTACTTTATAATAATTATAGAAAACTTGTTATAATGCTTGTTGTTTCTACTGTTCCCACAGGAATTATCGGTTATGTTCTTCGTGGAATCGTAAAACAGATGAATCATTCTCTTCTTGCATGTGGTTCCGGATTACTGATTACTGCTGTACTACTTATTGTCATAGATTACTGGAACTGTGGAAACAAAATACCGAAAGATATAAAAGTGAAAGAAGCTCTTATTCTCGGCACCTGCCAGGGAATCGGTGTAATACCAGGTATATCACGATTGGGAATCACAATCACAGCAGGACTTTTATGCGGTTTCCGCCGAAGTTTTGCAGTGAAATATTCCTTTTTAATGTCAATTCCGGCGATTTTAGGAGCTCTGATACTTGAATTTGAAGAATTTAAAGTATCTTCCATGAATTTTCAGCTTGGTGCGGCTTATACCGTCGGAATGATTGCAGCAGCAATCTCCGGATTCCTCTGTATTCGTGCGTTGATGTCTATGGTACAGAAAAAAAGATTTAAAATATTTGCAGTTTACTGTGGTTTTGTGGGAATTGCCTCTTTGGTGTGCTATTTTGTATTACCGCTTAAGTAGGATTCTGAATAGTTTTCGAATTATTTTAGAAACAACCACAGGTTATATAGCTAAGGGGGAGGAAATAAAATGGCTTCAACTGGCCCAAAAAAGAATACAAAAACTACGAACAGCAAAAAAAATACCGGTTCTTCACGCAAGAAGAACGCTTCTGGTTCAAAAAGGAAAAACAATACATCCAGACAGCAGCAGACCAGTAATGGTCTTGGTCTGGAGATTGGTATTCTTGTTGTTTTCGCAGCCTCTATTCTGCTCCTGATCAGTAATTTTGAATTGGGCGGAACCGTGGGCAATGCCGTCAGCAAATTCTTTTTTGGCCTGATGGGCTGGATGGCCTATGTGTTTCCGGCAGTTCTTTTTTTCGGAACAGCCTTTGCAGCTGTCAATCGGAAAAACCGTCTGTTCAAAATAAAAATGGCAGGAATGGTTTTAGGGTTCTGGTTTCTCACCGGTCTGATTCATTTGTTTACTGTGGGATACGCAAAAGGTGAAAAACTGACAGGCTATTATCAGTACTGCGCAATACAGAAAACCGGCGGCGGTATCATTGGCGGAGGATTGGCAAAAGCTTTATGTATCGCTTTTGGGACCATAGGAGCTTACGTTATTCTGATCATTGCTCTCTTGATATCTATCATTGTGATGACTCAGCATTCGATCCTGAAACCGATTAAACATACAGGGGAGAAGGTATATCATGGAGCGAAAGAAAATCGAATCAGAAGAAAAGAGGAGCGGGGAACTTTTGATGTGGAACAGTTAAAACTGCCACTTGAAAAAGAAAAGCCGTCTTTGAATGAAAAATCAACAGTAAAAGAAAAGAAAAAATCAGAAGCTGCAATTGAAGATAAAGAAGAGCTTCCCAAGCTACATATTGAGCGGCCGGAACCTCTGGAGCTTTTCCCGGAGAACAATCTTTCAGATACCTTTGATTCAAAAGAATCCTCTCTTATTAAAGAAATATCCATTGAAAAGTCTGAATCACCACAAAATAATGAAAATAAAACTCTCCAAAAGAATCCGAAGTCTTCTCCAAAAGAAATTGAGGATGGAGTAAAAAACATACAACAAGAGATTTCTCAAAAGGAAATTTCACAGAAAAAACAGTATGTGTTTCCTCCGCTTAGCCTTTTAAAAAGAGGAAACAGAGGCTCTTCCGGTGATTCTGATCATCAGGTTCGCGAAACAGCAATGAAGCTGCAAAATACATTGAACAGCTTTGGCGTCAATGCCACTGTAACCAATGTAAGCTGTGGACCTACCGTCACCAGATACGAGCTTCAGCCCGAACAGGGTGTCAAAGTAAGCAAAATCGTAAATCTGGTAGATGATATAAAATTGAATCTGGCTGCTGCTGATATCCGTATCGAAGCTCCGATTCCCGGAAAAGCTGCCATAGGTATCGAGGTTCCCAACGCAACCAATAGTGCCGTCATGCTAAGAGACCTTCTGGAATCAAAAGAATTTCGTGAATTTCCATCAGAACTTGCCTTTGCAGTAGGAAAAGATATTGGCGGAAAGACTGTGATAGCCGACATAGGAAAGATGCCGCACCTTCTGATCGCAGGTGCCACCGGTTCAGGAAAATCTGTCTGTATCAATACTTTGATTATAAGTCTTATCTATAAATCCACTCCGGATGAGGTAAAATTGATCCTGATAGATCCTAAAGTTGTGGAATTAAGCGTATATAACGGAATACCGCATCTTTTTATACCGGTAGTCACGGATCCGAAAAAAGCTGCAGGAGCACTGAACTGGGCTGTATCAGAGATGACAGACCGTTACAACAAATTTGCGGAATACAATGTAAGGGATTTAAAAGGCTATAATGAAAAAGTAGCTCAACTTGAAGATATTGATGATGAAAACAAACCGAAAAAACTTCCTAAAATCGTTATCATCGTTGACGAACTTGCAGATCTTATGATGGTTGCTCCCGGAGAAGTGGAGGATGCGATCTGCCGACTGGCTCAGCTGGCAAGAGCAGCCGGCATTCATCTTATCATCGCTACTCAGCGGCCGTCGGTAAATGTCATCACCGGTCTGATCAAGGCTAATATGCCTTCGCGTATTGCTTTTTCTGTAACTTCCGGTGTGGATTCCAGAACAATCCTTGATATGGTAGGTGCTGAAAAACTTCTGGGTAAAGGTGATATGCTTTATTATCCCCAGGGATACCAAAAGCCTGCCAGACTGCAGGGCTCCCTCGTATCTGATAAAGAAGTAAGTCAGGTGGTTGAGTTTTTGACAGATCATCATCAGACAGAGATTACTTATGATCAAAAAATCACCGATATGATGAATTCCAATGTATCAGCTGCCACAGTGGGGAGCGGTGAGGATGTAGATACCTACTTTGTGGATGCCGGAAAATTTATCATTGAAAAAGACAAAGCATCGATCGGAATGCTCCAGAGAATGTTCAAAATCGGATTTAACCGGGCTGCAAGAATCATGGATCAGCTCTGTGATGCAGGAGTTGTTGGTCCTGAAGAAGGAACCAAACCCAGAAAAGTACTGATGAGTATGGAAGAATTTGAAAATTATATTGAAGAATCTCTCTAATTGCATTATGATAAAAAGAGATTCTGTTAGTTTTAGTAAGAGAAATTGAGGAGAGTAATATAATGAAATGTTCAAATTGCGGAGAGCCGATAGAAGAAGGGCGACTTTTCTGCTTGAATTGCGGTCAGGAAGTTCAATGGGTTCCGGATTATGATTCCTTTGGGAATTATATGGAGATGGAGCGAATGAAAAAAGAACAGGATCGTTTGAAGAAAGAACAGGCAGAAGCGGAAGCAGCACGTAGGAGAGCTGCCATAGCAGCAGAGAATCGCAGAAAAAAGAAGAAAAGAAAATTGATCATAACTATATCTGTTTTTGTCTGTATTGCTGTTGCCGTTGGTGCAGCGGTACTTATGAAGGTGCGTCAGGAACAAAAGAATTACAATGATTTTGGCTATCAGTTTCAGATGGCGGAAACTGCTTTCTCCAATCAAAAATATGAAGAAGGGTTTGAATTTGTTGAGAGAGCAGTCGCACTGAACAGCGAGGATACGGATGCACAGCTGTTAAAAGCACAGATTCTTGTAAAACTGGAAAAAGAAGAAGAAGCTATTGATACACTGGAAAAAGTACTGAAAAAGGATCCGGATAATTCTGCAATATATGGACAGTTGATCAAAGTTTATTACAATCAGGAGATGACAGATGAGATCAAAGAGCTCCTGGATCAGTGTGAAGACGATGATATCAAAGCCAAATACTCTGCTTATATCAGCACACCGCCTGTATTTAGTCTTCCCGGTGGCGAATATACAGAGCAAAAAACACTGCAGCTCTATTCCAGAGAAGACGGTAGTTCAATTTATTATACGACGGACGGTTCAGAACCCACAAAAGAAAGTACATTGTATACTGACAGCATCACCATCGACAGTGGTACTACGGTTGTGAAAGCGATTGTTGTCAACAGCAAAGGAATTGCCAGTGATGTTGTTACAAATCAGTATACTGTAACCTTTTTGGCACCGGATCCGCCGAAAATCTCCCCGTCATCCGGCAAATTTACTACTGATATGGATACCAAAATCTATATCATTGTTCCTGACGGATGTAAAGCGTACTATGCGTTTGATAAAAAACCAACGATTGCAGATGAGCAGTATGTTGAAAGTGAACCTGTAGAGATGCAGAAAGGCACTCATACCTTTTATGCAATCCTTGTAGATGAACACGGAAAAGTGAGTTCCCCGGGCAGCGCTACTTATATTCTCGAAGATCCGGAATAAAATTTGTTCTTTCGTTTATTTTTTATCCGCATATTGATTTTTACAATATTTTATGGCAAAATAAATCGGAGGATTGTAACACGTTACCAAACCAAAATCTGCGTGTTAAAATATAATAACTAGGAGGATGTTATGTACAAAATTATCAAAGCGGAAAAACTTAATGAGATTGTATATCTCATGGTTGTAGAAGCACCAATGGTAGCAAAACATTGTGAACCTGGACAGTTTGTTATAGTAAAACTGGATGATGCAGGAGAGCGTATTCCGTTGACGATCTGTGATTATGACAGAGAAGCAGGAACGATCACAATCGTATTCCAGCCAATCGGAGCATCTACAGAAAAATTTGCAAAATTACAGGCAGGAGATGCATTTGAAGATTTTGTAGGGCCTCTGGGATGTCCATCCGAATTTGTGAAGGAAGATCTGGAAGCACTGAAAAAGGAAAAAATCTTATTTGTAGCCGGTGGTGTTGGTACTGCACCGGTATATCCTCAGGTAAAATGGCTGCATGAACATGGAATTGATGCCGATGTAATCGTAGGTGCCAAAACAAAAGATCTGATTATCCTTGAAAAAGAAATGGAAGCTGTAGCAGGTAATTTATATGTGACTACAGATGATGGTTCCTATGGTCGCAGCGGTATGGTTACAAAAGTAATCGAAGATCTTATTGCTGATGGCAAAACATATACCAGATGTGTAGCAATCGGACCTATGATCATGATGAAATTCTGTTGCCTGACTACGAAGAAATTTGATATCCCGACAATCGTATCCATGAACCCAATCATGGTTGATGGAACTGGTATGTGCGGTGCCTGCCGTGTTATCGTTGGCGATGAAGTAAAATTCGCATGTGTAGACGGACCTGAATTTGACGGACATCTGATTGACTGGAATCTTGCTATGCAGAGACAGCAGATGTACAAGACAGAAGAAGGCAGAGCATTATTGAAACTGCGTGAGGGAGAAACTCATCACGGTGGATGCGGACAGTGCGGAGGTGACGAATAATGGGTGACGTATTAAAGAAAGTTCCTGTAAGAGAACAGGCACCAAAGGTAAGAGCAACAAACTTTGATGAAGTTTGTCTTGGATATAATAAAGAAGAGGCAGTTGAAGAGGCAAATCGCTGTCTTACATGTAAAAATGCAAAATGTGTTCAGGGATGTCCTGTAAATATCAATATTCCTGGATTTATCAAAGAAGTAAAAGAAGGAAATTTTGCAGAAGCTTATAAAGTAATCGGACAGTCCAGTTCACTGCCGGCAGTCTGTGGACGTGTATGTCCTCAGGAAACACAGTGCGAAGGAAAATGTATCCGTGGAATCAAGGGAGAAGCTGTTTCCATCGGTAAACTGGAACGTTTTGTAGCTGACTGGGCTAAAGAGAATGGAATCAAACCGGAAGCTCCGGCTGAGAAGAACGGACATAAAGTTGCTGTTATCGGTTCCGGTCCGTCCGGACTTACCTGTGCAGGTGATCTGGCTAAACTTGGTTACGATGTAACCATTTTTGAAGCTCTGCATCAGGCAGGCGGTGTTCTTGTTTATGGTATTCCGGAATTCCGTCTTCCGAAAGATAAAGTTGTAAAAGCAGAAGTAGAAAACGTAAAATCTCTGGGTGTAAAAATCGAGACCAACGTTATCATCGGAAAATCAACAACCATTGATGAATTGCTGGAAAATGAAGGATTTGAAGCTGTATTTATTGGTTCCGGTGCAGGTCTTCCAATGTTTATGGGTATTCCTGGAGAAGTATCTAACGGTGTATTCTCTGCTAACGAATATCTGACACGAAGCAATCTTATGAAAGCTTTCCGCGAAGATCATGACACTCCAATCGTTACAGGAAAGAAAGTTGTTGTTGTCGGCGGCGGTAATGTTGCTATGGATGCTGCAAGAACTGCTCTTCGTCTTGGCGCTGAAGTACATATTGTATACAGAAGAAGTGAAGAAGAACTTCCTGCCAGAAAAGAAGAAGTACATCACGCAAAAGAAGAAGGAATCATCTTCGATCTGCTTACCAATCCTGTTGAAATCGTTGCTGATGAAAAGGGTTGGGTAAAAGCAGTAAAATGTGTTCGTATGGAATTGGGCGAGCCGGATGCTTCCGGAAGAAGACGTCCTGTAGTAGTCGAAGGTTCTGAGTTTGAGATGGAAGCAGACACTGTTATCATGTCACTGGGAACTTCACCGAATCCTTTGATTTCTTCTACTACCATCGGTCTTGATATCAACAAGAGAAAATGTATCATTGCTGATGAGGAAACCGGAGCAACCTCCAAAGAAGGTGTATACGCCGGTGGAGATGCTGTAACAGGTGCTGCAACTGTTATCCTGGCTATGGGTGCCGGAAAAGCTGCCGCAAAAGGAATCGACGAATTCATCAAAAATAAAACAAAATAATTAATTTCTAAAAATATGCGGCTCTGTAGTGAATATATCACTACAGAGCCGTTTTTTGTATCATACTTTGACTTTCCTATGATACAAAAAACCTCCGGATGATACACATGAATAGGTATCTTATTGGAACACTTTGTGATATAATTGTCTACGATCAAATTGAAATTTTAAAATCAAATAATAGATGAATTGGAGGGTAGTGGTGTGATTGAAAATATAAGGATAATGCTATCAGAAAATGCTGATTTACAATATAAAAGTTTTCATCAGTCACTTGTACCTGGACTTGAATCCATGATCGGTGTGAGAATTCCCAAACTTCGTGAAATTGCCAGATGGACATCAAAACAAAACTGGCAGCCGATATGGGAAGAATTGTCAAAAGAATGCTATGAAGAATTGATGATAAGAGGCATGCTGATCGGTTACAGTAAACTCTCTCAAAAGGAACAGACCGAATATCTTAAACGTTTTGTGCCGCTGATTAATAACTGGGCCATCTGCGATTGTTGCTGCAGCACCTGGAAATTCATGAAAAAAGATCAGGATTATTGGTTTTCTTTTTTAAAACCTTATTTTTCCAGTATTTATGAATTTCAGGTACGTTTTGCTGTTGTTGCTTTATTGGATTACTTTGTTGAGGAAAAATATTTACAGGAAATATTTTCTGTTTTTGACAACATCCAGCAACACGATTATTATGTACAGATGGCGATAGCCTGGGCTGTTTCCGTATGCTTTGTAAAATATCCGCGTGAAACGGAGTCATATCTTCGTTCCAATCATCTGGATGATTTTACGCAGAATAAAGCTATCCAGAAAATAAGAGAATCCAATCGGGTATCCAGGGAAGGAAAAGAGGAAGTTCTGACCTGGAAAAGATTATAATTTATATATGAAAAAGGAGTAAATAATTATGTGGGATCGAGTAGTGCTAAAAGAACGAGGAAAAGAGGCTATTAGACGGAACTATTGGAAATGTGTTCTTGTGTCATTGATATTAATGCTGTTTGTTCAGGGTAGTGCCGGAAGCTCAGCAAGAGGTACTTCGCATTCTTCAGATCAAAATAATACGGAAAATTATTCTTATACCGTATCTGCCGGTACCAACGCTTTCAATTTTAATTTTGATCTTGGGGATGGTGCTTCCATTCTTTTCAGAAATCCTGTGATTGGTTTTTTCACCGGTATGTTTTTACTGATTGTTGTAATTCTTACCATAATACTCCGGATATTTGTTTTTGCACCTATGGAAATCGGCGGCTGTCGTTTCTTTATAGAAAATGCATATGACCCCTCTGAACCTGGCAGATTACTTTTTTCTTTCCATAGCGGCCATTATTCAAAAATGGTTCTTACTATGTTCTGCAGAGATCTCTTTGTCAGTCTGTGGAGTTTGCTTTTTGTTATTCCGGGAATCATCAAAAGTTATGAATATCGCATGGTGCCTTATCTTATGGCAGATGCCCCGGATCTGACCAGACAGGAAGCTTTTCGTATCAGCAAAGATTTAATGTACGGCCAGAAGATGAATGCTTTTGTACTTGACCTTTCATTTATCGGTTGGCAGATATTATCTGCCTGCACATGTGGACTTCTTGGAGTTTTCTATGTAAACCCGTATATCAATGCTACAAATGCTGAACTTTTTCTGGAACTGAAGCGACAGTATTTTTCAGCACGATATTAAAATAGTAAGTTGTAAAGGAGAATCTATATGTCATTGAAAATTCAATTTGTGACAGATTATGTATGCCCCTACTGCATGGTCGCAAAGGTACCATTTATGCAGGCTATTCAGGGAAAAGATGTGGAAGTGGAGTGGATTCCTTATGAACTGACACAGGAACCGGACGAGCGAATCGACACTTACCATGATGAAGTCCGAAAAGAAAAATGGGCAAAGACTCTGGTACCCATGGCAAAAGCTCTTGGAATTGATATGAAACTGCCTCCAAAAGTAATTCCACGGCCATACACCAGACTGGCTTTTGAGGGCTATCATTTTGCCAAAGAACATGGTCAGGGAGAAGAGTATAATACTCGGGTATTTCATGCTTACTTTTGTGAAGAACGGGATATTGGTAATCCTGAAGTTCTTTGTGAAATTGCAAAAGAATCCGGACTTGATGTGGATTCGTTTCGAAAATCTCTTGAAGACGGAACCTACACCGCATTGCAGAAGAATCTGGTTGCTTATGCCCGCGATGAACTTCATGTACAGTCCGTACCTACCATTTTTTTAGGAAATACAATGATAGAAATCACCGAATATACAAAAGAGGCATTTGAAGAAATAATTCATCATGCTTTAAAGGAAGACTGCAAATGAAAATTACAATCATAACAGTCGGAAAAATCAAAGAAAAATATCTTCGTGATGCCATAGCGGAATATTCCAAAAGACTGAATAAATATTGCAAACTGGATATTCTGGAAGTAGCTGATGAAAAGACACCGGATCATGCCAGTGCGATTGTAGAAGAACAGATTCGTAATAAAGAAGGGGAACGAATATTAAAACTCCTTAAAGATGATGCTTACGTAATTACACTGGAAATCGGAGGAAAAATGCTTGATTCTGTAGAATTTTCCCAAAAATTGGAGCGGCTGGGAATCCAGGGAAAAAGCCATATCATTTTTGTAATTGGGGGCTCCATCGGTTTGGGGAATGAAATACTAAAACGTTCAGATTTTGCCATTAGTTTTTCAAAAATGACATTTCCTCACCAACTGATGCGTGTGATTTTGCTGGAACAAATTTACCGGAGCTATCGCATTATGAATCATGAACCTTATCACAAATAATACCATAAAGAAAGGAAGTAATACAATTGGTAAAAATCATTTCTGACAGTACCTGTGACTTGTCTGAAGAATTACTTAAAAAATATGATATATCTATTCTGCCTCTTCATATTCTCCTCGGTGAAAGAGAATGCGAAGATGGGTATGATATTACACCGGATGAGATTTATCGTTGGTCTGACGAGAACAAAACAACACCTAAGACTTCTGCGCCATCATTAGATAAAGCAATAGATTTATTTCGCCCCTATGTGGAGACCGGACAGGAAATTGTATGCTTTTCTATTTCAGAAGAGATGTCAACTTCGGGAAATGTTATGCGTCTTGCTTCAGAAGAACTGGGAGCCGGTGATATGGTACATGTAATAGATTCAGCAAATCTTTCTACCGGCATCGGACTTTTGGTCATTGAAGCTGCCATAATGGCGAAAGAAGGAAAAAATGCACAGGAGATTGTAATAAAGATAAATGATTTGAAACCTCTAGTTCGGGCCAGCTTCGTGGTTGATACATTGACATATCTTTACCGTGGAGGCAGGTGCAGCGGTTTGGCTGCCATGGTAGGAAGCGCACTTAAACTCCACCCTCGCATTGCTGTTGAGAATGGAAAGATGCTTCCGGGGAAAAAGTATCGTGGTAAAATGGAAAAAGTTCTTATATCTTATGTAAAAGATATGGAAAATGAATTAAAAAATGCGAAACCAGACCGAATATTTATCACGCATTCGGGTTGTAAACCAGAGACAATTGAAGAGATTAGCTCTTATCTTAACAATCTTAATATTTTCAAAGAAATCCTGATTACCAGAGCCGGCGGAGTAATTTCCAGTCACTGTGGACCAGGAACCCTGGGAGTATTATTTATCTCCGAAGGAGATAAAGTCTCCGGCGGATTGCAGAGACGTACTTGAATTTTATGACAGAAAAATGTTTTGGTTGTACCGATATCTCTTTTATGCTAAACTGTTAAAGAATTTTTATTACGACAGGGGGATAATTTATGCCAGTATTTGATTTTAAGAATTCACCGGAAGAAACAAAAGTTTCCGAGTGTACTTATACTGTATTTCGTACCAACGAATCTGAAACTTCTCCGGAACACCCTATTCTTGTGCTGGATAACAGCAGCAAAAAACTAAAACATCATTCGGAAGGTGTATTCACGAACCCGATCAAGAAAACTGCTTTTGAATTCAAGACAGATAGCGGAATTGTCAGTGCGGATATTCTTCAAATAGATGCCCGTTTTGTAAGTCTTTTAAAATGGCTTGGAGAAAATCATATCAATGTCTGCCTTTCCGGAGCCGACAGGGAGGATGGATATGCTGTATACAAAATTCGTGAGATTGCTTTTGGCGGCGGCGGAAAACTCTCGGCAGAGGATGGATTTCTTCAATTTATGATTGAACGACTCCTTTCCAGTGACGCCCCTTCAGAAGAAGTAGAAGATGAAGACGAAGAAGAAACCGGTGACAGCATGAAGCTCACCAGTATCCAAAGCATCACAGATTTCATGAACTGTGCCGGTCGGACACTTCCGGACAATATCCGTCTCTGGGCAAGAAGGAATCTGGCTGTGGCACGCTCTCATGAAGTTTCTCAAGAGGAACGACGTCATGCCCAGCGTGCTCTTTCTATTATGATGAACATTCAGTGGAAGAGTAATTATTTTGAAACGATTGATATTGAGGAAGCCAGGAGAATTCTTGATGAAGAACTCTATGGTATGGAACGGGTAAAACAGAGAATCATGGAGACCATTATCCAGATTAATCGAACCCATACATTGCCGTCTTACGGCATTTTGCTGATCGGACCGGCAGGAACCGGTAAATCACAGATTGCATATGCGGTAGCCCGAATCTTGAAACTGCCATGGACTACTCTGGATATGAGTTCTATCAACGATCCGGAACAGCTGACAGGAAGCTCCCGTATCTATGCCAATGCTAAACCGGGTATTATCATGGAAGCATTCTCCATGGCGGGAGAGTCAAACCTGGTTTTTATCATCAACGAGCTTGATAAGGCGGCTTCCGGCAAAGGAAACGGAAATCCTGCGGATGTGCTTTTGACTTTGCTTGATAACCTGGGATTTACGGATAACTATATGGAATGTATGATTCCTACTGTAGGTGTTTACCCTATTGCCACCGCCAATGAAAGAGATCAGATCAGTGCACCACTGATGTCACGATTTGCTGTCATAGAAATCCCGGATTACACTCCGGAAGAAAAGAAAATCATCTTTTCCAGCTATGTGCTTCCAAAAGTGATGAAACGAATCGGTATGCTCGATAATGAATGCAGCCTTACGGCTGATGGTCTTGAGGCTGTCATTGAAATTTACAAAGATACCAGCGGAATCCGTGATCTGGAGCAGGCGGCAGAACATATCGCTGCTAATGCTTTGTACCAGATTGAGGTAGATCATGTGGAATCTGTAACTTTTGACGGAGAAATGGTAAGAGAACTTCTTCCCTGATAAACTGGAGATATAGAAATGACCACATACATTTTAGAGAAAGGACGCCCGTCATCCTCGGAAGGACGTCTGGAAAAAGAAATAAAGGTTTACGATCTGCTGGATCGTTTGCATATGGAGTATTGGAGAACAGACCATCCGGATGCGGAAGCCTATACCATGGATGCATGCAAAGAAATTGATGGTGTATTAGAAGCAACTGTCTGCAAAAATCTGTTCCTTACAAATCGCCAACATACACAGTATTATCTGCTTATGATGCCTGGTGATAAAGTATTCAAAACAAAAGAACTGTCTAAACAGATAGGTTGTGCCAGATTGTCCTTTGGATCACCGGAAGAAATGGAAGAATTGCTGGATTGTACCCCAGGTTCTTCCTCCGTTATGGGACTTATGAATGATACTCAGAATCGAGTCCAGCTTCTGGTAGATCAGGAAATCTTAAAAGGAGAATATCTAGGTGCTCACCCCTGTATTAATACTTCCAGTCTGAAACTACGAACATCTGAAGTATTTGGGGTATTTTTACAGGCTGTACACCACGATAAAAAAGATGTCATACTTACCGGTGAAGGGTAATCAAGGACAGGGAAGGACAGGGGACAAACCCCTGTCCGTTTTTATTTAAGTTCACAGAATTTTCACATTTTTTGTTAGCACTCGTACTTGACGAGTGCTAATTTATGTGTTATATTACATCTAGAACAAAGGAAACAATATAAATCCTGAGTTTTGTAGAAAATAAAAACAAGCGGTTCTAACACCGTATGATATGAATGGAGGAATGTTTTATGTTAATGCCTAGTATTTTTGGAGAGAGTTTAGTTGATGAATTTTTTGATGATTTTGCACGTCCGGCAAGAAACGCAGCAAGATACACTACAAATTCCACTTCTTTGATGAACACAGATGTGAAAGAAACAAAGACAGGTTATGAACTTGATATTGATCTTCCGGGATATAAGAAAGAAGATGTAAAGGCAGAACTGAAAAAAGGTTATCTGACAATCAGTGCTTCTACTAACAGTACCAAAGAAGATAAGGGAGAAAAATATATCCGCAGAGAAAGATTTTGCGGTACCTGCAGCAGAAGCTTCTATGTAGGTGAAGATATTGAACAGTCAGATATCAAAGCGAAATTCGAAGATGGTATTCTGAAAGTATTCGTACCGAAGAAAGAACAGCAGCCTGTCGTTGAAAAAAATAATTATATTACCATCGAAGGCTAATGAATAAACGGGAATGTTCTGACATGGCAGAAATTCCCGTTTTTAATATATAAAAAAAGCTATGAATGGAGGTGGTTGGCATGGCTAAGAGAGATTACTATGAGGTTCTTGGCATTTCCAAAGGCGCTGACGAAAAAGAAATAAAGCATGCATATCGTAAACTGGCAAAAAAATATCATCCGGATACGAACCCCGGAGATCAATATGCGGAACAGCAGTTCAAAGAAGTAACGGAAGCCTATAATGTGTTGAGTGATCCGGAAAAGAAGAAATTATATGATCAGTATGGCTCCGCCGCATTTGATGAAAATATGGGAACAGGTGGATATCAGGATCCTCATGGTTACGGAAATTGGTCCGGTGGATTTGACTTTGGAAACAATGGTCATTATCAGGAGTATCATTATGAAGGCAACAGTATGAATGATATTTTTGACGATCTGTTCGGCAATGCATTCCACAGTTCCTATGGCAGAGGTTTTCAACATGGTTTTGGGCATAATACAGAGAGCGATTATCATAAAGGCCGTAATATAGAATCAGATATTACCATCTCTTTTGACGAAGCGGTTTATGGATGTGATAAAATTATTCGTTTCAATGAAAATTCCAGTCAGCCTATAAAAGTGCATATTCCTGCCGGAATTGACGAAGGTCAAAGTGTTCGCTTGAAGGGTAAAGGATATCCCGGAACCAACGGTATGTCTGCAGGAGATTTGCTGTTGAAAATCCATATCACGGAAAAGCAAGGAATTACGCGGAAAGGACTTGATGTATACACAACTGAGAATATTCCTTATACAACTGCCGTATTGGGTGGCGAAGCTATTTTCCATACTCTGTATGGTTCTGTTAAATGTAAAATTGCTCCGGGTACACAGTCCGGCAGTAAGATCCGTCTGAAAAATAAAGGAATCACGTCCATGAAAAACTCATCGATTCATGGAGATGCCTATGTGACAGTTCAGATTCAAGTGCCAAAAACAGTATCAACTGCAGAAAAAGCAAAACTTCAGGAATTAGAACAGCTTCGGAAAATCAGCTGATAAAACATAGCTGGAGACTTGCTTTTATGGCTCTTCTGGTTCAGGATGAGTTTCCCGGGTTGAATATAGACAAAGATGTGGCAAAGACTAAGCCCTAAAAAAAATGTTTTTGCGTTCTCAAAAGGTCAGTCACAGGCATGCCGTAACTGACCTTTTGTCCCTTGTCTCATATTATTTTACTTTTTTCATGGTATAGCTGCCTGTACTTGCACGGAAGGCACCAATGATATTTTTGATACTGCATAAGATTGTCAGAAAATATCCAATGATAAGATCCGTGTAATAGCTTCCCGTCAGATCAGATTCCTGAATGATTGCCCCAATTTCCTGATAGATTTCAGAAAACGTTACATCATATGTTGATTTAAATGCATCGTATGCATCCCATGTCCATGCCAGTTTATTAGCAAAATAAATCATAACAACCATGATGATCACAGAACCGATGACACCTTTTTTGTCCAGATGCTTTCCAAGAAGCTCATATCCTTTCATTGCACAGATTCCTGTAACAGCACCTGCTATCCCAGCTATGTACCCCAGCTTATATATAACGACCCATAAAATACAACCAATCAGAGAACCAAGAAATGCTCCTACCAGTCCTGCAGCCAGATTGCTTTTCTGTCCTTTGATATTTTCCTGATTTTCCCGAAGAGAATTTCCTACATTATCCTTACATTCATTGCAAAGATAATGATATTCGCCGTTGATTTCATAACACTCCGGATCTTCATAGTTATTTCCGCACAATTCACATCCGGAAGAATATTGACAATTCATCAGATACTGGATCACTGATTCCACAATCTCATTTAAAGTACCTGGTATGTTTTTAGCCAGATTCGGAGCTTTGATAGTTAAATCAATACAGTTTGGATAGGCCTGTATACCCAGAATCCTGTTATCTGAAACTTTCATCTGCTGCAGATGCTGGGCAAGAACCGCATTATTTACATCTTCCTCCAATTTCGCATTGATTCTGATCACATATTGTCCATTAACCAGATTAATAACCAGATAATAACCTCTGTAAACTCCCACAAGAGCAGTTTTACAATCTCTGAGAACTCCACCCAGAATCTGTTCCTGTATTTTTTTTGATACCATATAATTCCTCCCTCTGTTTGTGTATTATTGATTCTTTTCTTATGTCTGCATACACAATTATATCTATGTTATCATATATTTATCATAGTGCAATACAATGCAGTAAAACGTAAGATAAATGTAAATTTATACGATAGCATTATAAAAGAAGGAGAGTCAGGCTGCTATTCTGACTCTCCTTCTTTTACAATACTTTCCAAAACCTGAATTAAATCATTCATATTTTCCAGAGTTACATTTCGCTCCAGAATCATATTTTTTAGATTTACGGAAAGCGTTTCAAATTGTTCTCTTATGGCTGGTGAAACATAAGATGCCATATTCATCACCTCGCCATCAGTATGCCCGATTATCAAACAAATATACAGGAAACTATCGGAATCAGATAAAAATTGACATCTGAACAAAGATATCATATGATGATATAAGTATAAAAACGGTTCCATTAATAATCAGAATTTGTTAAAAGAGGAGTGTACTATGAATACGATCGAACTGCTGGATGCACTCCAGCAAAAAGCACTGGGTGATGAAAACATAAAACATATGCTGCTGACAACGCGAAAAGAAAAAAATCCTCTTTCTGCATTTTGCCGTAAATGTCAGGAACTGGGGTATGCGATCTATGAAATGGATCTGATCCAGGCCGGAGAAGAATTCTACGCATCCATGAGAAGAAGTACAAATGGAGGCGGAGAAAACTCCCCTATGCTGGAAGGTGAAGATGATTTTTATGAATTGTTTTTTGCCAGTCTGGAAGATAAATAAAATCTTATGGTCTGAACTGTAAAAGATCCCACTTTGAGGAAGCGTTCATTTTTCGGAAAATATTCTGCATATGCTTTTGCAGAGTATTTTCTTTTATAGCAAGTTTTTCCACGATTTCCTCATTATTTTGAAATTGAAATATAAGTTCCAGAATCTGAGCTTCCCGTACAGTCAATCCATATTGTTTCTGAAGTCCTTCTATACTGGCACGTTTGGAAACCTTATTTTCTGAATCCGTTGTGATTTTGTAAAGTACTGCATTCAGATGCATCCCAAGAGAACGCAGATAAAACATATCCTCATCTGAGAATTCTCCATCAATTTTTGTGCGAAACAAAGATAGCACTCCAAGAAGATTTTGTTGATGAACAATAGTAAACTGCAAACTGTCATATATATTATATTTACGGTAGCAGTGCAGATACAGCGGGGTATTCAGTCTTCTTTCTTCTCCAATCAAATCACTTTCCCGTATCAATGTAGATTCTCTTGAATGCAAAATCCATAAAAGATGATCCTCATCAGCCAGTTTCAGATATTCATTTTCCGCCTCAACAAAGGATTCCGGATAACAAATCGGTGAGGTAAGTCTGATTTTTTCCGTATCCTGCTTATCTGTCAGGAGAATACTGGCATAACTATAAGGTATCAGCAGTTTTAATCTTCTAAGAAAATTCTTTTGCAGTTCTTCCATTGATTTACAGTTATATAATTCATAAATAATATCATTAATAATCAAAAAACTATTTTTATCCATTTATATTTCCTCCGTTTTTCTTTTAACACCATGCTTCTTACAAATTTCTTCGCGCTTCATGTTTCCGAAATCATACAAGTATGGCGTGACTGACTTTTTGTCCCTTGTCTCATTAGTATATCATGCAATATACCTAATAACAAGTATATATAGCAATATATACGTATTATATTCTAAAAATTAGTGATTGATATTAAGTATAAATCTAGGTATGATACTATCAGATTAAAAAAATACAACGGTGTATTTATTGTAGCTATTGCAGTAGATATGCCGTTCTTTTTTAAGAAAGGATGATAATTATGGCAGTAAAAGAACAGGTAGTCAAAGATTTGGACAGAGTGATATCTCTTATTAAGACAGACAGCCACGATATTCCGGAAGAAGAAAAAAAGAAAATGGTCGCTGAGACGCTGGATCATTTTGATAATTATGTTAGTCCGGGCTGGCTGAAATACAGAAAATCCGTATCCTCCGATTCTGAAGAAGGAGCAGTTCTTGAATGGGAAGACGAAGGTGCTTACTGCTATGGACTGAACGGTGAAAAATTTATTGACTGTCTCGGCGG
The DNA here is from genome assembly GCA_004556655.1 of Lachnospiraceae bacterium. Taxonomy (GTDB): domain Bacteria; phylum Bacillota; class Clostridia; order Lachnospirales; family Lachnospiraceae; genus Oliverpabstia. The sequence continues at coordinate 47,522 of SFGF01000011.1, forward strand.
ATTCGGTATTTACACCTGCGGACACAGAAATTCTGAGATTCTTGATGTTGTGAAAGCACAGCTTGATCATCAGGCTTTGCACTCTCAGGAACTTCTGGATCCTCTCCGTGGATATCTGGCAAAAGCAGTTGCTGACATTACTCCGGGAGATCTTCAGTATTGTTTCTTTACAAACGGTGGCGCCGAAGCTGTTGAAATGGCTCTGAAACTGGCCCGTATCGCTACCGGCGGAAGATGGTATATCTCTACTGTAGGTGCGTTCCACGGTAAATCCATGGGGGCAATCTCCATGGGTGGTAAAAGTACTTATCGTATACCATATACCCCGATGGTTCAGCAGGTACAACATGTGCAGTATGGTGTCTCGGAAGACATCAGAAAGGCAATCTGCAATCTGCAGGCGGTGGGTGAAAAAGTTGCAGGCGTAATTCTGGAGCCAATTCAGGGAGAAGCAGGCGTAATTATTCCACCGAAAGGTTATCTTCAGGAAGTACGTGAAATCTGTGACGAGACCGGTGTTGCTTTGATTTTTGATGAAATTCAGACCGGTATGGGACGTACCGGTACTATGTGGAGATGTGAGGCAGAAGGTGTTACTCCTGACATCATGACATTCGGTAAGGCTTTCGGTGGTGGTATCATGCCGATCACAGGTATTATCTGCAAACCCAAAATGTGGACACAGGATCTGATTGATAATCCATGGCTTTTGGGTTCTCCTACCTTCGGCGGAAACCCTGTTTGCTGTGCAGCAGCCATTGCAACAATCAAATATATGCTGGAAAATGATATTCCGGGTGTTTGTAAAACAAAAGGTGAATTTCTGAAAGCCGGATTGATGCAGCTTGCGGGGAAATATCCGGAGATTATTCAAGAAGTAAGAGGAACCGGATTGATGCTTGCTGTTGAATTCCATACCTGTGAACTTGGTTATGAATGTGCAAAAGGGCTGTTCGCAAGACGAGTTATGACTGCAGGCACTCTGGTCAATGCAAAGACAATCCGATTTGAGCCTACAGCTGTTATTTCCGAACAGGATATGAAAGATGTAATCAGCCGTATGGATGAAGCTCTGGCTGATACAAAAAAGGTTTTTAATCTGTAAACACATAACGATTATGCAAATGTGCAAAGAGGCATACCTTAAGGTATGTCTTTTTGCTTTTATGGAAAAAGATAACGAAAAGGAGACTGATTATGGAATTAAGAAAAATGTTTATCGATGGCAGTTGGGTAGAAGGAAGCACAAAAAAAACTACACCAACTTTTAATCCATCCAATGGAGAAATACTTGCGATGGTTACCGAGGGAACTGTGGATGATGTAAGAACTGCTGTGGCAGCAGCAAAAAAATCATTTTATGTTACACGAGAATGGCGTGACCTGGATTCGCAAAGCAGAAGCGATATGCTTTTCAAGATTGCAGATGCGATTGAAGCAGAGAAAGAAGAATTTGCCCGTCTGGACAGCATGGATCACGGAAAACCGCTGAGAGAAGCAGAGGCTGATATTGACGATGCAGTTCATTGTTTCCGTTATTATGCCGGACTTCTGAAAGCTCCTTATGGCAGCATGGAAATTGGCGCCGGCCCTGGCAGCTGGAAACAGCGTGGTCTTTAAACCAAGTTCCAACTGTGTCCTTTCCTGCGTAAAACTGTTTGAACTGTTCGAAACTATTGATATGCCAAAGGGAAGTGTCAATCTTGTGCTGGGACCCGGCGGAACTATAGGCAATGAGCTGGCTGAAAATAAAGACGTGGATATGGTTACCTTTACCGGCAGTACGGCAGTAGGACAGAGTATCATGCGGGCCGCAGCAGGCAATGTAAAGAAAATCGGTCTGGAGCTTGGTGGAAAATCACCGAACGTTATCTTTGCAGATGCAGATCTGGACGGTGCTGTTGAATGGGCAATGATCGGTATTTTCCTGAATCAGGGAGAGGTCTGCTCCGCAGGTTCTCGAATTCTCATCGAAGAAAGTATCAAAGATGAATTTGTAAAACGTCTTGTAAAAAAAGCCAATGCCATGACGATTGGAAATCCTCTGGAAAATCCGGATATGGGACCTCTGGTTTCCGAAGAACATATGAATAAAGTCCTGGGCTATATCAAAAAAGGTGTGGAAGAAGGGGCAACACTGGTGTGTGGCGGTGAACGTTATACCGAAGGAGACTGTTCAAAAGGCTATTATGTCCGTCCGACAATTTTTGATAACTGTACCGATGATATGACAATCGTAAAGGAAGAAATCTTCGGACCGGTAGTTACTATACAGACATTTAAAACCGAACAGGAAACAATTGATATGGCTAATCATACGGAATACGGACTTGCCGGAGCCGTATTTACCAAAGACGGTTCCCGGGCACTTCGGATTATCAAAGAAATCCGGGCAGGAATCACATGGATCAACTGCTACAATCCTACATTCAATGAAGCTCCATGGGGTGGATATAAAAAATCAGGTATTGGTCGTGAACTGGGGATTCATGGTCTGGAAGAATATCAGGAAATCAAACAGATCAATATTAATCTGAATCCCGGTACTGTAGGCTGGTATACAAACTAAATATCGATGTAACATTGTATCATACATGATAGATAGAACAAAGTGTGATCCGTCTTTGTTCTATCTATCTTCACAAAATTATATTATATTTTCTCAGCCAAGTCCGACAGCGGTGCAAAATGATACCCCATTTCCTCCCATTTAGTCAGAAGTTCATCCAGTATTTCAGCATTTGTGGAGGATGTGCTGTGCAGAAGTACCACAGCACCCGGATGTATACGGGGTATCAATTTTTCGAATGCCTGCTCTTTGGTGGGCTGCTGATTCTGAATCCAGTCAACATATGCCAGACTCCAGAAAAAAGTATGATATCCCAATTCACTGGCCATTTGAAGATTTTTACTACTGTATTTTCCCTGCGGAGGGCGGTAGAATTTTACCATCTCTGTTCCTGTAATTTCCTGATACAATTTTTCCACCTCACCCAATTCTTTTGCAAATGATTCCATATCAGAAATCCGTGACATATCCGGATGATGATAAGTATGATTTCCCACCGTATGTCCTTCCTCAACCATCCGTTTTACCAGCTCCGGACTGGTCTCGAGAAAATTTCCCACCACAAAAAATACAGCAGGTGCATTATGCTTTTTCAATGCATCAAGTATTGCCGGCGTATTTCCATTTTCAAATCCTGCGTCAAATGTTAAATAGATTACTTTATCATCCGTAGGATCCAGATAAGCTGCATGATATAGTTTCAAATCATCTGCTGTCGCATTACCTGTCGGTTTTTCTCCTTCCTGTGAAAATCCCAGCCCCCAGTTCCCTTCCGCACCGTAGGAAATGGTTTCCTGATTTTCAATAACATGGATTACAAAATGGCGAACTGCAGCACCTGTAAGAAAAGACGCCACCATGATAGATATTACAAGAGCGATTTTCAGGTCTGAATTTTTTGAATCCCTTTTGTTACCTTCATCCATCATATACGACCACATTTCCTGAATCATTATTAAAGTGTATGAATCAGATCAGCCAGCTATTCACAGTCCCGGCAATAAAAATATCCAGCATCGAGCGTAGACAGATTTCTATCAATCATGTATAATACCTTATATTGGGGAAGTCAAATACCCCGATGCTTGCATCGGGGTATTTGACCCTCGCGGCAGTCGCCAAATGGACATGCAAGCATGTCCGCTTGGCTCGTTGCTCGCGGAAATAAAATGTGAGTAATCTATAGAAAATGGAGATAGGAAAATGATATATCAAAATGTTTTAGAGGCAATGGGACATACACCCATGATTCAGTTAAATAAAATGGCAGATCCTGAGGGGGCACGAGTACTTGTAAAATTTGAAGGTTTGAATGTAGGCGGTTCTATTAAAACCAGAACTGCCTATAATATGATATGCAAAGCAGAAGAAGACGGTATTCTGCAACCGGATTCTGTTATTGTGGAGCCCACCAGCGGAAATCAGGGAATTGGCCTTGCACTGGTAGGTGCCGTCAAAGGATATAAAACCATTATCATTATGCCGGATTCTGTCAGCCATGAAAGAAAACTTCTGGTGGAGCATTACGGTGCACAGGTGATTTTGATTCATGATAAAGGAAATATCGGAGATTGTATTGACGAATGTATGCAGACGGCACTCAATATGGCCAAAGAAGATCCAAAAGTATTCGTGCCGCAGCAGTTTGCCAATCCTGCCAATCCTATGGTACACCGTCATCACACCGGACTGGAGATTCTCGAGCAGGTAGCTGGCCCTATCGATGGATTCTGTTCAGGAATCGGCACCGGAGGAACGATTACCGGAATCGGGGAAACTTTAAAAGCGCTGAATCCAGATATTACAATCTGGGCTGTAGAACCGGAAAATGCTGCCATACTGGCCGGCGGAACTGTCGGTACTCATATTCAGATGGGAATCGGTGACGGTGTAGTTCCGGATGTACTGAATCAGAATATCTATGATGATATCTATATTGTGTCTGATGAAGAAGCTCTTCGTACTGCAAAAGATCTGGCAAGAATTGAAGGACTGATGTGTGGGATTTCCAGTGGAACCAACGTTGCAGCTGCATTGAAACTTGCAAAAAAACTGGGAAAAGGAAAAACTGTTGTTACGATTCTTCCTGACACAGCAGAACGTTATTTTTCAACACCGCTATTTGAAGAGGAATAAGCGGTTACGTGTAAAACAAAGGAGCAGCTATGAACTTTAAACCGATCGAAGATTTTATTACACAATTTCCCATTTATCAGTACGCATTTATCAAAACAGAGGATGTTGAATTTAACGATAAAGTTCGTGCAATCTGTAAAAAAGAGTGTCCGAGATATGGAAAATCCTGGTCCTGTCCGCCGGCAGTTGGAAGCGTGGATAAATGCCGTGAAACCTGCATGGAATATCCTTATGTACTTTTGTTTTCTTCTGTAGCGGAAGTCCCGGATTATTCTGATTTTGGTGCCCTTTTAAAGACAAAAAAGGAACATGAAGAGATAACAGAACAGATTGAACAGTATCTGAAAAAAGAAGCATGGAAATGTTATACACTTTCTACAGATTCTTGCTCTATTTGTGAAAAATGTACATATCCAAAAAAATCATGTGTCCATCCGGAAAAGATGCATCCCTGTATTGAAAGCCATGGGATTTTGTTGACAAAGAATATTGAAGAAAATAATATGGATTACTTTATGGGAGAACAAATGGTTCTCTGGTTCACTATGATTTTTCTGAAAGAGGCATAATGCGGCTGCTTTTTCCATAGATTGTATAATAAAGCCGGGGGTGCCTTTCATGAGAAAGATTACGGCCATATGGAGGAAAAGTCTGGCAGAATCTTTGAAGCTCCCTAAAGATCTGATCTTTCAGGATGCCGTCATTACCCTTACAGGTGATACCGAAATTCTGGTTGAAAACTACAGGGGCATTCTTGAATACAGTCAATGCCATATTCTTGTGCAGGCCAACCGCAGCAGGATACGTATTCAGGGGGAACATCTGGAAATTCTGTACTACACCAATGATGAGATGAAAATATGCGGTAAATTTTCCGCTGTCTCATATGAAAGATAGCAGTTTGTGGAGGGCAGAGTTTGATTGAAAAGATTCCAAAATATGTAAGGGGATATGTAAGAATCCGGTTGGAAAGCCCCATGCCGGAACGTTTTTTAAGTCTTTGTGTACATAATCAGATTCCCGTCCGGAATCTGAAAAATAATGGAATGTATTATGAAATGGAAATATCCGTAAAAGATTTTTTTCGAATTAATACCTTTCGTCGGAAAACACAATCACGTATATTTCTGCTGGAAAAACATGGTTTGCCTTTCTTCTTTCATCGAAATAAAAAGAGAAAGGCATTTTTTCTTGGCTTTCTTATATGTCTCTCTCTTTTGTACCTCTGTTCACTTTTTATCTGGGACATTCGGCTGGAGGGGAATCACTATAATTCTGACGACACTATATGGGAAATGTTGGAAACTATGCATGTCACTGATGGGGTACCTAAAAAAAACCTGGATTGTCAGCAGATTGCATCGAATATCCGGGAAGCATTTCCAAACATTGTCTGGGTCTCTGCCAAAATAGAAGGTACCTGTCTGGTTCTGGAAATGAAAGAAAACGAAGATTCCTATATTGAAAAAGAGGAGAATGAAACTTCTCTGGACAGTTGGGATCTGACAGCAAAAAAGGATGGGAAAATAGTAAATATTATAACCCGACAGGGTATGCCTAAAGTTGAAAAAGGGCAGGAATGCAAAAAAGGGGATATCCTTGTTTCCGGCGAAGTAGAAATACTGAACAACGACGCTCAGGTTCAAAGATATGAATATGTAAAATCCGATGCCGATATTTTCATAGAGACAGAGTATGCATATTATCATGAATTTTCTCTGAAATATACGGAAAAAGAATATTTAGGAGAAAATAAAAGCTATCCTTTTCTGCGATTTTTAAATTATGAGATAACTTTATACCGAAATACGCACGAACATGCAGAAATATACTGTCAGGAGCATCAGCTCAGCCTCACACCCAGTTTCAAACTTCCTGTCTCTTACGGAAGTATAACCATTAATCCCTATACTGAAATATCAAAAGCCTATACACAGGAAGAAGCTATCGGGATAGAGCAGAATAAAATACAGACATTCATGGAAAACCTGATATCAACCGGAGCAGAAATCACAGGAAAAAATATTTCCATTACTTTTGATCAAACTACCTGCAGAGCCATGGGTAGTATACAGGTAATTGAATCCTGTGTAGAAAAAACACCGGTACACAAATCAGTTCAGCCATAATTTGTAATGATTCATATATTTTTCGTATAATTTAGTATAAAAGGGTTTATTTCTTCCAAAAAGATGATAGAATAAAGCGTAAGCGAAAGATAGAATTCAGGAGGTAATACATGGCAAACAGTATCATCGAACAACTGATCGAGATACCGGCAGAACATGAGAGAAATATATTCGGTCAGTTTGATGAACATATTAAGAAAATAGAACGTACACTGCATGTGACTTTAATATCACGTGACGGTGTCCTGAAAATCGTAGGTCCGGCACCAAATGTTGCCAAGGCTGCCGGTATTATAAAAGAACTTCTCGGGCTTTCCCTGAGAGGGAATACCATTCAGTGTCAGAATGTGGATTATGCACTGGTAATGACGATGGACGAAAAAGAAGCTCCTCTGGTAGAGATGGATAAAGAATGTATCTGTCACACCATTAATGGTCGTCCGGTAAAACCGAAAACACTGGGGCAAAAACAATATGTAGATCAGATAAAAAAAGAAATGATCGTATTCGGGGTAGGACCGGCCGGAACCGGAAAAACATATCTCGCCATGGCCATGGCAATCACAGCATTTCGTAATGATGAAGTAGGAAGGATCATTCTCACGCGTCCTGCAATTGAGGCAGGTGAAAAACTGGGATTTTTACCCGGTGATCTTCAGAGCAAGGTGGATCCGTATCTGCGTCCGCTGTATGATGCCCTTTATCAGATTATGGGACCGGAAAGTTTCGCCAAAAATATGGAAAAAGGATTGATCGAGGTGGCACCTCTTGCGTATATGAGAGGCCGTACTCTGGATAATGCTTTTATTATTCTGGATGAAGCGCAGAACACTACGCCGGCACAGATGAAAATGTTCCTGACACGAATCGGATTTGGTTCCAAAGTGATCGTTACCGGAGATTCTTCTCAGAAGGACCTTCCTTCCGGACAGAAATCCGGGCTCGAGGTAGCTCTTCAGGTACTGAAAAATGTGGAAGGAATTGCTGTTTGCGAGCTGACCAGCAAAGACGTTGTCCGACATCCGCTGGTTCAGAAGATCGTTCAGGCTTATGATAACTACGAAAAGAAACACCCGGATCAATCGGATCAAAAAAAATCCGCAAGACCGGCCCGAAAGCGAGGGAAAGGTTATGACTATTGATTTTTCAAATGAACAGGAACAGACATTTGATTTTGATTTTCTGGGTGTGGCAGAAGATGTGATGGAAGCTGTACTGGACCAGGAAAACTGCCCTTATGAAGCACAGATAAGTCTTGTTCTTACAGATGACGATACGATACACAGCACGAACAGAGAATTTCGTGGTATTGACCGTCCTACAGATGTTCTTTCCTTTCCGATGATCGACTTCTCTGCTCCTGCAGATTATTCTATACTGGAGCAGGATGATTCTTATTTTCATCCTGAAAGTGGGGAACTTCTTCTCGGTGATATCATGATCTCTATTCCCCGGGCAGTCGAGCAGGCTCGGGAATATGGACACAGCGTAAAAAGGGAATACGCATTTTTAATTGCTCATAGTATGCTTCACCTGCTGGGATACGACCATATGGAAGATGATGAAAGACTCCTTATGGAACAGAAACAGGAGCAGGCGTTAAAGTATTTACATATTGAGAGAAAATAGAAGGAGAAATACAATATGAAAAAGTATGCGAAACTTATTCTGATCCTTGGATTGACCGGTACCATACTGTCTGGCTGTACGAAAAAGGATACAGCAGCAGAGGATACTCCTACTGCAACTCCGGAACCGACAGAAGAAACAGTTGCGGAAGAAACTCCTACCCCTGAGGTGATTGCTGCAGAAGATCCAGAACCCACAGAAGAACCGATTCCGGAAGGATATGTGGTAAGTTATCTGACAGGTGAATATGTTCCGGAAGAAATCGGAAGGAGACGTCCGGTTGCTGTTATGCTGAACAATTTAAAACCAGCCTGCCCACAGGCCGGTATTGCCAATGCGGGAGTTGTTTATGAAGCACCGGTTGAAGGAGGCATCACCCGTCTGATGGGTGTCTTTGAAGATTATGATAATCTGGAGAAGATCGGTTCTGTCCGCAGCTGTCGTGATTATTATATATTTTATGCTTCCGGCTTTAATGCCATCTATACCCATTATGGGCAGTCCGCCTATGCGCTGCCGTTCCTGGAACTGCCGGAGGTTAATAATCTGAGCGGTCTGGCAGGATATGGTGATCAGGTTTTTTATCGTACTACCGACCGTAAATCCCCTCATAATGCCTATACAAGCTTTGAGGGAATTCAGAAAGGTATTGAAATCAATGGGTACAGTCAGGAATACGCTGAAGATTATTTGCCCGGATATGCGTTCTGCGGTGTAGATGATGAAGTAGAACTTCCCGGCACTCAGGAGGCATCTATCGTGAAACCGGGATACTTTCTGAATGAGCCATGGTTTGAATATAACCCGGAAGATAAGTTGTATTACCGTTTCCAGTATGGAGACAAACAGATTGATGAACTTACCGGAGAACAGATTGCCTACAAAAATATTATTTTGCAGTATTCTTCCTGGAGAAAATACGATGAGAACGGATATCTGAACATTGATGTGGATGAGCCAAACGTAGGAAAATATATTGTTAACGGAAAAGCCATCGACATCACCTGGAAGAAACATACTCCATGGGGTGCAACGTTCTACTACGATACAGCCGGTAATCAGATTACTATGGATACCGGGAAAACATGGGTATGTATCATCCAGGATACTTACAGTGATCGTGTGGAAATCCTGGGTTCGGGAGAACAGGCAACAGAGGGTGCCGCTTCTGCCGAAGATGCAGCGGCACAGAACGCAGCTGAAGAAGCGGCAGCTTCCGACAGTGATTACTAGAAGAAATTGTAAATAATTGAATAAATGCTAAAAATTGGCCGATACTATAAGAAAAATCTCAAAGGAGACAATTATGAAAAAAGCAGCTTATAGTATCGGTCTTTTGTGTTTTATTCTTTTATTAAGTATCGGATTTTATGCTAGTTACCGTTTTCAGGATATACATGCTTCTGACCCGGAAAAAGAAGCACTGGAAGCCGATAATCCGCTTCGTTCCAGTTATCACATCGGCATTCATGAGGGCAATGTAATTGTACGTCTGGATGACGGAAGTATCTATGAAACTACTGAAATCTCCTGGGAATCACTTCCTACCACCATCCAGGAGCAAATTGAATCCGGTTATGTTCTGGAAACCAAACAGGAACTATACAGTTTTCTTGAAAATTATTCCAGCTAACTCATTTGCATAAATTTATACATTTTTTAAAATGGTACTGGTACTTTCTCTTTCTGTGCGGTAAAATAGAATACGATATTTTTATAATCGGGAGATTTTACAGGCATGAATGAACAAATCAGAGAAAAACTGAAAGATAAGAAACGTATTGTAATTAAAATTGGTTCTTCCTCCCTGACGCATCCGGACACCGGTTATCTTGACCTGATCAAGCTGGAGATTCTTGTCAGAGAGATCAGCGATCTCAGAAATCAGGGGAAAGATGTTATTCTGGTATCCTCAGGTGCTATTATGGTAGGAAGCAAAACCATGGGATATAAAAAGAAACCTGAAAAACTGTCTGAAAAGCAGGCATGTGCAGCCATCGGACAGGCAAAACTTATGATGATCTACCAGAAGTTGTTTGCCGAATATAATCAGGTGGCAAGCCAGATCCTTATGACAAAAAATACGATGCTTGACAATCTTAATCGTATGAATGCCAAAAACACATTTAATGAACTGCTCCGCATGGGTGCGATCCCGATCGTCAATGAAAATGATACGATCGCTACTTATGAAATTGAATTTGGCGATAACGATACTCTATCTGCCGTTGTAGCCGCACTGGTCAAGGCAGATCTACTGATCCTGCTTTCTGACATTGACGGATTATTTACCGATGACCCTCATCAAAATCCAGAGGCGCAATTCATTCATGTGGTAGATTCACTGGATGACAGTCTGATGGCGATGGGAAAAGGAAGCACCGGAAGTAATGTAGGAACCGGAGGGATGGCAACAAAGCTGGCAGCAGCTGAGATTGCCAGTGCATCAGGTACAGATATGATCATTGCAAATGGGAAAGATTTTCACGTAATACATAAGATCATACAGGGAAGAGAGTATGGAACTTTGTTCCTTTCCCATCCAAAAGATGAATTTTTTGTGCTTGATTATCTGGAAAGATCATAAGAAAGCGTTAAAGGAGAAAAAACATGAATCAGAAAGGGATTGACCGAATCAACGAACTGGCCAAAAAATCCAAAACCATCGGATTGACACCGGATGAGAAAGAAGAGCAGATGAAGCTCAGGAAAGAGTTTATCGCTGAGATACGAATGAATCTGAAATCTCAGCTGGATAACATAGATATCAAAGAAAAAGATGGAAGTATTACAAATCTGGGTGAAAAGTATGGAAACAAAACAAGACATTAGAAAAGAAATATTCAAACGCAGAAAAGAAGCAACAAGCAGCCAGATTCTCACGAACAGCACAGCAATCTGTGAGCGTCTCTGCAGTCTCTCTGAATTTTCTGAGGCAGAGTGGATTTATCTGTACATAGACTGTAAAAATGAAGTGTTGACAGAAGGTATTATGAAAGAGGCACTCCGGCTGGGCAAACATGTGGCGGCTCCGAGAGTGGAAGGTAAGGATATGTTTTTTTATGAAATCCATTCATACGATGACCTGGAACCGGGATATTTTGGTATCATGGAACCGAAAGACGGTCTTTCCAGAGTGGAATGTGAGGATGCCTTTTTAGTAATGCCCGGAGTTGCGTTTGACAGTAAAAAACACCGTGCCGGATACGGCGGTGGTTTTTATGATCGTTATCTGAGCGTACATACAGGGCTTTATAAGGCAGCAGTTGCTTTTGATTTTCAGATCGTGCAGCAGGTACCTACGGAACCGACAGATATTCTGCCGGACGTGGTCATTACGGAAACAACAATCTATTATTAAAACAAAAAATGTTTGTCTGAAAGGAGGCTGACAATGGAATATTTGGAATTGATCGGACAGCGTGCAAAAGAAGCAGAACCAAAAGTCCGTCTTTTGGGAACAGAAAAGAAAAACAAAGTGTTAAGACAGGCTGCTGAAGATTTGATGAAAAATGCTTCTGTGATCATAGAAGCAAATGCAAAGGACATGGAAAGAGGACGGGAAAATGGTATGCCGCAGGGTCTTTTAGACCGATTACTCCTGACGGAAGAGAGAATTGCAGGAATCGGGGAAGGACTTTGTCAGATAGCTTCTCTGGATGATCCCATCGGAGAAGTAATCGGAATGAAAAAACGACCAAATGGCCTGCTCATCGGTCAGAAAAGAGTTCCGTTAGGTGTGGTTGGTATTATCTATGAAGCCCGCCCAAATGTTACAGCAGATGCTTTCGGTCTTTGTTTTAAGACTGGCAATGCCGTTATTTTAAAAGGAGGCAGTGATGCGATCTGCTCCAATCAGGCAATTGTATCCTGCATCAGAAATACACTGGAAAATGCAGGGGTAAATCCGGATGTTCTTCAATTAATCGAAGATACTTCCAGAGAAACAGCCTCCGCTTTTATGCGTCTGAATAAATATGTGGATGTACTGATTCCCCGTGGAGGAGCCGGTCTGATACGGGCTGTTGTTGAAAACAGTACGATTCCTGTAATCGAAACTGGAACAGGTAACTGTCATATCTATGTGGATGAATCTGCGGATCTTGATATGGCAGTATCTATTATTATGAATGCCAAAACACAACGAGTGGGTGTCTGCAATGCATGTGAATCTCTTTTGATCCACCGAAGTGTAAAAGATGCGCTGCTGCCGCGTCTGGGAGATAAGCTGAAAGAAAAACAGGTAGAAATTCGTGGAGATCAGGAGGTTCTTTCTCTGATTCCGCAAGGCATACCGGCCTC
>SFGF01000189.1 GCA_004556655.1 Lachnospiraceae bacterium
ATGCAGTTAAGACATTTGATTATTTAACTGAAAACTTCCAGGGAAATCTTATTTCTGAACTTAGTGTGTCTAAGGGAGTAGTTGTTTGTTCAGAACATACAGAACTTAATTTTGAAGAAATTAAGGCAATGGCTGATAAGCTGATGTATGCAGATAAGGATGAATATTATAGACGAACAGGTAAAGATAGAAGACGAGTTTGATTTATAGCGATACTATAATATAGTTGAATTATTGCAGGTTTTCAGTACAATAACTATAATGATACGAGGTGTAATAATATGAAAAAAGTATTTTCCGAACTGGTAGCATATGCCATCAATGAACAGTTTAATGCGGGGCTTCGGATAGAAGTAGAAATGAAAGAAAATATCGATGAAGAATGTCTGATTCAGGCAGTACAATTTATTGAAAAACGTTGTGCATATCTGAAAGTCAGCTATGTCAGACATACGGATGCCATATATATTGAAGAGAACGATCTGCCGTTTGTAGTCAGAAAAACAGCCTGTCCGATTGCACTGAACTGTTCTGAAAGCAATAATCATGTCCTGGCATTTTCCTGGTATGGCAATATCATTTATGTCAATTTTTTTCATGCCAGCTTTGATGGGGTAGGTCTGATGCGCCTTACCAAAAATCTATTGTATCAATATTGTGCAGTAAAATACGGCACACCATTACCAGAAGAAGGTATCTGGCATATGGATGATGTCATCCGCCCAGAAGAAAACTGTGACCCGTATTTGGAAATTTCCAAAGATATCTCAATGCTGGGGGAAACGCAAATACTTACTCCAAAACCGGAAACAAAGCACTTTGATTTTTGGGAAGATGGACATATGAAAAAAGATGGCAATATCAGATTCAAAATTGTTATGGATCAAAAGGATTTGATGCAGTACTGCTCCAGCTATGATGGTTCACCGGCAACGGCCATTGCTTTGTTTATGGCAAGAGCAATTCATGTCGTGCATCCAGAAAATACGAAACCTGTGAAAGTGTCCATGGCTGTGAATCTCAGACAATTTTTTGGCTTTGATGAAGCCAACATCACATTTGTAAATGAGGCTTCTCTTTTATTTGATCAGAGAGTGTGGAATATGGATTTCATGACTCAGGGAACAGTATTTCGCGGTATGCTGATAAGGCAGACGCAGAAAGAATATCTGGCAGGGATTGTCAAAGCAAAAGTGGAATCTTGTGAAAAAATTTCGAAGATTCCTTCTTCAGATATGATTCATCAGATTATATCCGGCAATGTGGAGAAACAGTTTCGTGATAATACGACAAATGTGTCTTATCCTGGCAGATGTGTATGGCCGGAGATTGAAGACCATCTGGAAAGCATTTATCTGACTGCTGAAGCGCGTGGAACGGGGCAGGCATGTGAAATACTTGCCTTTAAAGACAAGTTCTATATGACATTAACCCAGGATTTTACGGATCCGGTTTATGTTAATGCATTTTTACAGGAATTATCAGATCATCATATCCACTATGAAGTGAAGTCTATTGGTGATCTTGAGACACCTGATGTAAGATTATGGTAATTGCTTCGCTGTCCCTGATGCATGAATGAAGCTTTTCCATATACCCATACAATCTGCAGCCTAAAGCGAATGGAATTTCAACGGAATAATGTGCCTGTTTTCTTACAGGCACATTATTAAGTGTGCCGGGCATGGCACTGGTCCAGACGGAGAAAGTCCGTTCACGGGTATTTACCGCCAAGTGTAGCGAACCACAAGTTCACTGGAGTAATCTTAGTGGATGAAGGAAGTGGTGTAGCGAAGTTTTGAGCCTACGAACAGAAACCTGATATAAGGCTAAATGGAATGAGGATAAGGTTGCTTATCAAACTGAAGTCCCAATGGTAAACGTAAATCCAAGACAGTAAATCAGGAGGGAATGAAACGAAGGTCCAGTGAATTACCCCGGGAGGCCCTGGGGCGGTTAAGTCCAGATATCTTTAAACGATTATGGTAAGAAATGTCAAAACCGTTCGATAAAAAGAGTTGGCCCAGGGAGTCAGCTGA